>CAZADU010000335.1:0-3149 GCA_964483945.1 uncultured bacterium | reverse complement strand
TTCGCCATCGAGCCCTTCGCTGCCAGGCATCCTCGAGTGAGACGACGCGGAAACGCGCCGGCAGGCGCAACGCGGTGTAGCGGTCCGCCTCGGGCCCACCGCCCAGGTGCAGGACATAGCGACCGTCGGGCAGTTCCTCGGGCACGGGGATGTCCAGCGTCACGGTCTCTCGCTCACCGCGCCAACGCTCGAGTTGCGCTCGCACACGTGCCGTCCCGCCGGGCCGCACGCTCGGCGTGGCGAGGGAGGCAGCGCGAAGCGCGGACTGGGCGCGGCCCGGGCGAACTTCCAGTTCCACCACGACGCTGTCAGCACGGAAGCGGGCGAACGGGTTGGCCGCGAGGAACCGCAGTGGCCCGGTGACTCCCGCCAGCATCTCGTTGAGCGGAGCATCCCCGGCCGCGAGGTCGCCGACGAGGAGCCGCCGGCCACCGCGCCACACCGACAACGTCCACTCCGCTGTCTGCTGCGCTCCGCTGCCACCCGATTCGAGCAGGCTGTTCACGACGGCCGCGCTCACCAACTGCGGCAACAGCGCACGGTCTTCGATGCACTGAAACGAGAAATGTTGAGCACGGCGAACATCGCCACCTTGCCGACCTTGCATCGCGCCGCTCCGCACCGCGACGCGTATGGGCATCAGTGCGGGCGCGGCTCCGAGGCGGCCGGCGACGGCGGCTCGCCGGTCCTGCGTCGCCGTGCCGACGGGTGTGCCGGGCGTGCCGATCTTGAAAGATGTGTTGAGACTGCTCATGATCGTCGTGATACGCGCCGTTGAGAGCGGCAGTCGCACCTGCCCACTCTGGAAGAATGGGTGACCGAAGATGAGCACACGGTCGCCGTCTCGGTACGTGACCGTGCCGATCGCCGAGAGGTTGAGGTCGCCTCGCAGGATGTCCACCGCGACGGCATCGCCTGGCTCGAGCGGGTGGGGCCGGGCCGCAGTGCGGTCGCGCCCGCCTGGAACCACCGCGAATCCGCTCGGCTCGAACAGAGCGCTCAACAGTTCCCGCGCGCCCGGCGCAGCACCGCTCACGGCCAATGGCAGCCCGAGCGAGCCCGAGCGAAAGGGTATCGCGACCGGCGGGGCTGCAGGTGCGTCGTCCTCATCGCCGACCCAGCGATACTCCCCGATTCGAGCTCGAGGGAGTCCCAGCGGCTCCGCTCCGATAGGTCCGGCGGTCTCGGGTGCGACCGCGGTCTCGGGCTCGTCGAGTACGGCGAGCATCTCGGCGATGGGCGTGATTCCGAACAGGGGGTCGCGCGAGAATGGCCAGCCTGAGGAGAGAGCGCCGATCAGCTTGCCGTCCACGTATACGGGCGAGCCGCTCATGCCCTGCGCCACGCCGGTGTGTTGCACCCGCGGACTGGTGGCGCGCGCGAGGATCAGGTCTCCCTCGGCCCGGCCTCCCGGGACCACCCCCACGATCTCTGCGTCGAACGATTCCACCGAGTCGCCGGCGAACACCGTGCGCACGACCGCCTTCTGCCCCGGGCGGAGTGACTCGGGGCCCATGGTGGGGACGTTGGGCGCCGCTGCGAAGGCGACTCTTGCGAAGAGCAGGGCCGGAACGAGGAAGCGAAGGAGTGCGCGCATACTTCCGAAGTTAGCAAATGCCCCTCGTGCCGTCGCCCCACCCACTCCAGGCGCGGACCGCCATGACTCCGCCGCGACCTCGAGCACCGATCGGTCCAGCAGTTGGCCTCGACCGGAAGCGCGCAATGGAGCACCGATCCCACACCCGTGAAGGGTCGGCCAGAGCCAACGTGGCGAACAGTTGCCCGCCCCTCCTCCTGCGCGTAGTGTGGCCGGTCCGATGGCCTCTCCATTCCTCGACCGGCTCGCGCAGGGCCCCTTGCTCGCAGATGGCGCGATGGGGACGCTCCTGTTCCAGCAGGGCATCCCGTTCGAGCGCTGCTTTGACGAGCTGAACAGTTCAAATCCCGCCCTGGTCGAGAGCATCCATCGCGAGTACCTCGCCGCCGGCGCCGAGTTGATCGAGACCAACACGTTCGGTGCCAACGCGATACGCTTGGCCACTCATGGATTGGATGACCGCGCTCGCGTGCTCGCGAGACAGGGTGTGAAGGTGGCCCGCAATGCGCGCGAGATCGCCGGCTCCCCGGCTTTCGTGGCCGGATCGATGGGCCCGCTCGGCCGGGCACTCGAGCCCTTCGGCCCGGTGCGTGCCGCCGAGGCCGAAGCAGCATTTCGCACCCAGGCTGAGGGACTGCTCGAGGGCGGTCTCGACGTCTTCATGCTCGAGACGTTTCAGGACTTGTCCGAGATCCTCATCGCCATTCGCGCCGTGAGGTCGGTGACGGCCGAGGTTCCGATCGTCGCACAGATGACGTTCGGGCCCGACGGCCGTACACGCTATGGGCACACGCCCGCGCTGGTCGTGCGCGCGCTCAAGCAGGCGGGCGCCGACGTCGTCGGCGTGAACTGTGGCGTGGGACCGCAGGCCACCCTCGAGCTGCTCGAGCAATTCATGGCCGCCGCCGAGGGAACGCCGGTGAGTGCGATGCCCAATGCCGGACTGCCGCAGTTCATCGAGGGCCGCTATGTCTACCTGTCGAGCCCCGACTACTTCGCCGAGTTCGCCGCGCGCGCCGTCGCGCTGGGCGTGAAGCTGCTGGGCGGCTGCTGCGGCACCACGCCGGCGCACATCCGTGCGATGCGCGAACGCCTCGCCTCGCACCTGCCCGCCGAGTCGCTACCGAGCGGCGCCGAAGTGCGCGTCCTCGAACCCGTTGCGGGCCCCGAGGGCCTGGAGGGTGAGGAAGCGCAGCCGACGCTGCTGCGCCTGATGCGTTCGCGTTTCACCGTCAGCGTCGAGATCGACCCGCCACGCGGCATCCAGACGCAAAAGGTCATGGCCGGCGCGCGCCTCATGGCTGAGCGGGGCGTGGACTGCATCAACATCGCCGACAGCCCGATGGCGCGCATCCGCATGAGTGCGATGGCGCTGGCCTACCAGATCCGTCGCGAGCTGCCGTCCATGGAGTTGATCCTGCACTACACGACGCGCGACCGGAACCTGATGGCGCTGCAGAGCGAGTTGCTGGGCGCGCACGCACTGGGGCTGCGCAACATCCTGTGCCTGACCGGAGACCCGCCGAGCCTGGGCGACTACCCCAACATGACA
>CAZADU010000334.1:0-7053 GCA_964483945.1 uncultured bacterium | reverse complement strand
CGGCCAGTGCCACCAGCCTCACCGAGGGCGCGCCGAGCGAGGCCAGCAGGCTGCCCGCAGCGATGAGCAGCATGGGCACCGCCAGCGGCACACGCAGCTTCTGCCCCGCCATGGTGACCACGAAGAACACCGCCAGTGCGGCAATGTTCACGAAGTCGAGCAGCGCCGACTGGGCCGGCCCGGCGGGTACGCACAACGGGGCGAGCACCGCCGCGAAGGCGAGGTACACACGCCAGCCACGGCTCGTGCCTCCCGCCGCCGGCCGGTCCACCTCGATGGGCAATCCCCGAGTAGGCGCGATGCGCGTCCTCATTGCGTGATCGACTCCTCGACGTTCTGGATGAGGTCAGGACGGCCGCCGATGCGGCGTTCGGATTCGCGCAGCAGGCGCGTCAGCTCTTCGCGGACAAAATGCTCATCGCCGTCGCTGACCGCGCGCAGGATCTTCGGATGGTTCGACTTCCAGACGGTCTCATGATCATTCAGGAGCTTCTCGAACAGCCGTTCGCCGGGACGCAGCCCGGTGATGTGGATGGGGATGTCCTTGCCAGGCTCGAGGCCGTAGAGGCGGATGAGGGCCTTGGCCATGTCGAGGATCCGGATCGGCTTGCCCATGTCGAGCACGAACACCTCGCCGCCACTGCCCATGTTGGCGGCGTGCAGGATGAGCTGCACCGCCTCGGGCACCGTCATGAACAGGCGCGTCACCTCGGCGTGCGTCACCGTGACCGGGCCGCCGCGTTCGATCTGCTCACGGAACAGTGGCAGCACGCTGCCCGAGCTCTCCAGCACGTTGCCAAAGCGCACGGTGAGCAGCTTGGTGCGGCACTCCTTCTTGAGCATCTGCACACTCAGTTCGGCCATGCGCTTGGAGATGCCCATCATGCACACCGGCTCGACCGCTTTGTCGGTGGAGATGAGCAGGAACGTCTCGGACTGGTGCCGGATGGCCGCCTGGGCCACCGTGCGCGTGCCCACCACATTCGTGCGCAGCGCCTCGCTGGGGTTCCGCTCCATCATGGGCACATGCTTGTAAGCCGCCGCGTGGAACACCACACGGGGCTTGAACTCCGCCATCGTGAGGTCCACGCGCACGTAGTCGGCCACGTCGCCGATGACCGGCTCGAGGACGAGGTCGGGGTGCAGGCGGCGCAATTCGCGCTCGATCTCGTAGAGCGCGAACTCGTGACGCTCGAAGAGCACCAGGCGCGACGGCTTCTGCGCGGCGACCTGGCGGCTGATCTCGGAACCGATGGAGCCGCCGGCGCCCGTGATCATGACGCAGCGGTCCTGGATGACAGCGCGGGCGTACTCGCCATCGGTGCGAATCGCCTCGCGGAACAGCAGGTCCTCGGGACTGTAGTCGCCGCCCAATTTGGGGGACTCGCGCTTGAGCAGCACTTCGCTCATATCGGGCGCGAGCCGGGCATTCTTGCCCATGGTGCGGCACTGCTGCAGCAGCGCCTCGCGCGCCTCGGGGCTGGCACTGGGCATGGCGAACAGCACCTCGTCCGGATCGGTCTGGCGGATGACGTCGACGAGGTCGGACTTGGTGCCGAGCACCCGAATGCCGTGGATGCGGGCGCCCTTGCGGCGGATGTCGCCGTTGAGCATGCCCACGATATGGCAATCGTGCGCCGGGCGGTCGAGCAGGTCACGCGCCACGCGCGCCATCGGGTCCTCATCGCCCACCAGCAGCACACGGCGATTCGGCGAAGCGTCCGGGCGCAGCTCACGGTGGAGCCGGCGGCCGACGCGAAGGCCGGCGAGGAACGTGATCGACAGCAGCCACTCGACTGCGAGCACACCGCGCGAGAAGCCGGTGGCGCCGAACGCAAAGTGAGCCGCGGCCCACCAGGTGAAAGTACCGAGGGTCACGCCCAGCACGATGTTGCGCAGGTCACGCACGCCCGAATAGCGCCACACGCCGTGGAACAACTGGAACGCGTTCAGCCACAGCATGCGGACCAGCAGCACGACGGGCAGCATGCGCAGCGCGAGTGCAGCCTCGTCGGCGGGCACGCGCCCGTCGAAGCGGATCTCATAAGCCACCAGGTACGCCACACTCACTGCGGCGGCCTGCATCAGCATGCCCAGCCAGTAGCGGTAGGGGCTCAGGATGTCCACGATGCGCTCGACTGCCCGCGCCGGATAGAACAGGCAGGCCAGCGTCGTGAACACGAGCTGCAGGTCATAGGACACCGACGCGTTGCGCACGTACTGGCGCGACAAGCGCAGCTTCTCGGGGAGGATGCGCTGCACGTAGACGGCCTCGGGGTCTTCGGCCTCGGACAGCAGCGAGGACTCGTTGCGGAACTTGATGGAGGCGAGGTCGGTGATCCCCGGACGCACCGCGAGGATCTCCGTGAACTCCGCGCGGAACAGGTCCACGTAGCGAGGCACTTCGGGACGCGGGCCCACGAGGCTCATCTCACCCACGAACACGTTCCAGAGCTGCGGCAGCTCGTCGATCTTGCTGCCGCGCAAGAGCGCACCGATGGCGGTGATGCGTCCGTCGTTCCGCACGGTGATCGGGAGCCCCTTGGACGGGGCGTCCATCTGCATGGTGCGGAACTTCAGGATGTAGAAGCTCTTGCAGCCGCGACCGACGCGCAGCTGGCGGAAGATCACCCGTCCGCCGTCCTCGAGCTTGACCAGCACGGCGACCACGAGGAACAACGGCCATAGCAGAAGCAGGCCCAGGCCGGAGGCGGCGATGTCCATGAGGCGCTTCATCGTCGGGCCTCTTCCGCGATATCGCGCACAGCCTCGGCCACGCTGCGCACATCGTCGTCGCTCATCTTGGCGTAGATGGGCAGCGACAGGATGCGCTCGTAGGCCGCGTAGGCGTTCGGGTAGTCGCCCGGCTGGAACGAGTAGCGCTCGCGGTAGTACGGGTGGATGTGGAGTGGGATGAAGTGAACGGACACGCCGATGTTGCGCGCCACCAGTCGCTCGATGAACTGATCGCGGCCGATGTTGAGCTGCTCGGGATCCACCTGGATGACGTACAGGTGCCAACCATGGCCCTCACGGTCGTCCACACTGGGCACGCGCACACCGGGCAGACCGAGCAGCGCCTCGTCATAGGCGTCCGCGATGGCGAGGCGGCGGCGGCGGAAGTCCTCGGCTTTGCGCAGCTGGTGCACACCGATCGCAGCCGCGATGTCAGTGAGGTTGTACTTGAACCCGGGCGCGAGGATCTCGTAGGACCAGGACCCTGCCTGCGTGTAGCGCTTCCAGGCGTCCTTGCTCATGCCGTGCAGGTGCATGAGCCGCATGCGCTCCATGAGGTCGTCGCGCTCCGTCGTCACCATGCCGCCCTCGCCGGTCGTGATGTTCTTCGTGGCGTAGAAGCTGAAGCAGGTGACGTCCGACAGCGTGCCGACCAGCCGGCCCTTGTAGCGGGTCGGGATGGCGTGCGCCGCGTCCTCGATCACCGGCACGCCGCGGTCGCGGGCGATGCTCATGATCGCGTCCATGTCGCAGGCCTGCCCGGCGAAGTGCACCGGCAGGATCGCCTTCGTGCGCTCGCTCAGCTTAAGCTCGATCTGGGCCGGGTCGATGTTCAGCGTGCGCGGGTCGATATCCGCCAGCACTGGGCGGGCGCCCAAGTGCTCGATCACCGCCGCCGTGGCGGTGAACGTCATCGGCGTGGTGATGACCTCGTCGCCGGGGCCCACTCCCACCGCCTCGAGCGCCAGATGCAGAGCGGCCGTGCACGAGTTCACGGCAAGCGAGTGGCGCGCGCCGGTGAACTCGGAGAATTCACGCTCGAACTGCCTGACCTTCTGACCGGTGGTCAACCAGCCCGAGCGGAGACAATGCACGACCTCGTCGATCTCTTCCTCACCGAGGAGGGGCTGCGCGAACGGAAGGAACTCACCTCTCATACGGATCCTCTGGGGCGCCCTCTCGGGATTCGCCGCGATGTCTGGGCCAGACGCCATCAGTGCTGGTAGGCGCCGTAGTAGTGGAGCAAGGGATCGGCGTGACGCAGATCGACGTGGTTCAGCACCACACCGACAAAATTGGGGTTGGAACGGTCGAGCTGGGCCTTGGCCTGCCGCACGATGCGCGTGTCGTAGCCGTCCGCCTTGACCACCATGAGCACGCCGTCGCACATGCCGGCGAGCAGCTCGGCAGGGCTTGCCATCGCAACCGGGGGCGAATCGATGAGCACGATGTCGAACATGCGCGACAACCGGGCCAGCAGGCGCTCGAACGGCTGCGAGAACTGGTCGTCCAGCAGGGTGTAGGGCACCGCGCCGGCGGTGAGCACCTTGAGCTTCTCGTGCGTCGTGTCCTGCAGGAAGCTGGGGATCTGGTTGGTGAGGAACGGGCGCTTGAGATAGCGAGCGAGCTGTTCGAACACCTCTTCGCCCAGCACATCGCCGTTGGGCGCCTCGGAATTCTGGCCCGAGGTGGCCGGCAGGTAGGCTTCCGCGGTCTCGGTGAAGGAGCATTCCGGGCGGCGTAGCGCGGCCAGGCAGCGGAGCGACTCACGGATCTGTGTGGTCAGCATGTTGCCGAGCGTGTCGCGTTCCAGGTAGCCCAGACTCAGGAGTACCTCGCCCAGCGGACGTCCCGCGCTGCGCTGCAAGGTCAGTGCGCGCTCCCGCTGCCCGTCGCTGATGCAGCCAGCGGACACGAGCATGTCGCCCAGCCGCATTTCCTCCTGATTCTGCGGCATCTGAACGCTGCGGATCTGGCCGCGGTGGATGCGCATGCGGAATTGCTGGCCGCCGTCTTTCACGAGCAGCTCGCCGCTGCGAGTCTGCGCCTCGAGCACTTCGAGCCAGTCGCCGATGCCGAACTGGCTCGGCGTCTCGCGGCCGATCTCCAGGTGGTAGAGCTCGGTGAGCAGTTCGCCCAACCCGCGGCGGTTCTCGAGTCCGAACAGTCGGTGCAGCGTCGGGCGGAACCGGTCAGTGTCCACGATGCAGATGCTGGCGCGGCCGGCGCGCGCGAACGCACGCCCGAGATTGGCCGTGACGGTGGACTTGCCCTCCCCCGGGCCGCTGCTCGTGACCACGAACGTCTTGAGCCCCCGCTGAAGGTCCTCGCTGAGCGAGGCCGCGACCGCGTCGAAGTAGGTGTCCTCGACGATCTCGGTCGGCTTGCGCACGAGGGACTTCACGGGGTGTCGGTGCTGCGGCATCGGTGCCTCCGGGAGGTGCGGACGGTGGGGCGAAGCGGCCACCGCGGGAGGCGCGGTGGGTAGAGGTCGAAGCGGGGAATCAGGTGTTGCGGCGGGGGATCATCCCGAGGACAGGCAGACGCAGCTCGTGCATCACGTCCTGGGGAGTGCGGATGGTGCGGCGGAGGGCTTCGAGCGTGAACGCCGTGCCTCCGCCGAAGACGAGGCCGAGGGCGACGCCCAGGCCGAGGTTGAGCGCCTTGCGCGGGCGCACGCGGTCGATCGGGATGGCTGCGCCCTGGACGATCTCGACGTTCGAGGGTTGGATCGCCGTGGCGACGTCCTGCTCCTGCGCCTTCTGGAGGAGCAGCTGGTACAGCTCCTTCTTGGAACGGAGCTCACTTTCCACCGTGGAGTACTTGTACGAGCTGTCGTTGATCGCTTTGAGCGAGCGCTCGTTGCGCATCGTGGCTTCCTCGAAGCCCTCGGCGCGCGCGATCAGCACGTCGCGCTGACCCTCGAGGTCGGTCGCAGCCTTCTGCAACTCGCGGCGCATGGCATCGCGCACCGACGCGACCTGCGCCTCGGCCGCCGTGACCTCGGGCGACTGGTCGCGGTACTGGCGGCGCATCTCGCCGACTCGGGCCTCAGCCACCTGCAGCTGGCGGTGCAAGTCGTCCATGCCGTCGGTCTGCACCGGCGGGTTGCTCCAGTCCGGTGCGGCCGCGCGGCGGAACGCGGCGATCAGCGCGAGCTGGGCCTCGACCACGCGCAGATCGGCACGGGAGCGGATGGCGGCCGAGCTGAGCTCGGTGCCGGCCAGAGCGAGCCGGCGGTTGCGTTCGTCGGCGAGCACCAGCGTCGAGCTGCGAGAGCCGTACAACCGGCGCTCCGACTCCTGGATGCTCACTCGCAGGTCGGCGATCTGCTGGCGCAACGCCGTGAGCCGGTCCTCGTCAGCCTCGCGGCGCGAGTCCATCTGCGTCTTCACGAATGTGCGCGCGACGCTGTTGGCGATCTCGGCCGCGGCCCGGGCATCGAAGTGCTCGACGACCACGTCCACGAGGCGCGTGTCCCGGATGGGGCGCACGAACACGTTCTTGGCGAGCCAGTCCACGTCGGAGACGAGCTGCGGGTCGGAGTCCGCCGCTCCTGCCGCGTCGGGTGCGGTGGCAGCCGTGTGAGTGGCGGCGCGTGCCGTGCCGTCGGCGACGGCGTGCTTGGCGGCGTTGCCCATCACGATGCCGCGCCCGCGCAGTTCGCGGGCGACGCGCTCGAGCACGTCACGGCTCATGATGCGCTCGGCCGTCGTCAGCAGCGAGAGGTTCTCGGAGGCCGGCGAGACGGATTCCAATGTGACGCCTGTGACCACTGACCGAGAAACCACCGGCAGGATCGCGAGGCGAGCGGCCGTCCGATATGCGGGGGGCGTCAGCGTGTTGAGCGCAATCGCCAGCGCCACAAAGACCAGCAGGAATGTGAGGATGACTCCGCGTCTTCGCGCGAGCACCGGGCCGAGGTCGCGGACCTCGAAATCATGCGAGAGGAACATGGTGGGGGCAGTTCCCGTTCGTTGTTCGTTCGAGCGTCCCAGCCCGTTCACGCGAGGAGAGAGGGTTCGCGTCGTGCGGTCCGTTCCGGATCACTCCAGCCCGGCCGCACCGTGAGCTGGTGCGCCTTCACGATATTAAGTTGTGTGTTGCGGTGGAGGCTCGCGGGCCAGTGCGGGCCGCGTTCGAACCCTAGAGAAGATTACGCAGTTCAATATGATTGATGCAAGGAAAATTCCTGCACAACTGGCAATTGCATATTGCTTTACATGACTTCCGCAAAGCGGCACCGTCGAGTTGCACGACACTTCATTCGCGTCACGGACTCGCGTTGCGACGCGCACACGATGCGCGTTCAAACCG
>CAZADU010000333.1:0-1886 GCA_964483945.1 uncultured bacterium | reverse complement strand
CCCCGCACCACGTGCCCCTCATCTTCCAGGGCCTTGACGACGAAGTGGCGAATCGAATCCTGATCCTCCACCACCAGGATGCTGGCCTTGCTCATCTCACACCTCCGTACGGGTCCATGGGCAGTGCGACACTGAAAGTGGCTCCGGCACCGGGCGCGCTCGCAACTCCAAGCGATCCGCCGTGCCGTTTGACGATCTCGTGGGTGACGTAGAGCCCAAGGCCGGTGCCCTTGGGCTTCGTGGTGAAGAACGGTTCGAACAGCGTGTGTTGCGTGTCCTCATCCATGCCGCAACCGGCGTCGGTGACGGTGACCGTCACGGTGGGCTCGCCGGCCGCGGGGCCGGTGAGCGCCACGCGGATCACACTGCCGGCGGGCGAGGCCTCGGCGGCGTTCTTGAGCAGGTTGATGAACACCTGCTGCATCTGGTCGGCGTCGTGCGGCACCGGCGGCAAGTGCGGCGCACAGTGGCGCTCCACGCGCACGTCGCGTTCGGCAAACGCTCCGGCCACCGACTGCTCGGCTCGCCGCACGGTGTCCTCGAGCGGACGCGCGGTGAGGTCCAGCTTGCGCGGATGGGTGATGTCGAACAGTTCCTGCACGATGCGATCGAGGCGGCGGATCTCGCTCAGCACGAACTCGACGTGCTCGGCCTCGGCGGGCTGTTCGCGCAGCGCCTTGGACAACCGCCGCACGCCCATACCGATGCCGGTGAGCGGATTGCGGATCTCGTGCGCCACGCCCGACGTGAACCGGCCGAGTGCCGCGAGCTGGTCCAGCTGTCGCGCACGCTCCTCGGCTGCCCGCAGTGGGGTGAGGTCCAGGAACGTGGCGATCGCACCGTAGGCGCGGCCCTGAGCGTCGGTGAGCTGCGACGTGGTCAGCCGCGCCGGTAGCGGGGCTCGCTCGGGGGGGCGCAGCATGGTCTCGCGTCGCACCACGGGCTGGCCGGAGGCCAGCGTCATATGAACAAACGCCTCCCCCTCCTCGCCGAACAGCTCTCCCACGTCGCGGCCCGCGGCCGCGGCCTCGTCGAGGCCCAGCAGCTCCTGGGCGGTGCGGTTCAAGCTGAGCACGCGGCCGCCCGGATCGAACGCGACCAGCGCGCTGGGCATGGAGTCCACCACGTCGGCCAGGAAGCGCTGGCTGCGCGCCAGCTCGTGCACGAGCCGGGCGTTCTCGACCATGGGGGCCAGCGAGAACGCCACCGACTCGAGCCGGGCACGCTCGCCCGCGGGAGACACGGAGCCAGCGCCGCGTGCGGCGACCAGCACGCCCAGCAGCGGCATGCGTTCGCAAGCGAGGCAGCGGCGGCGCGCATCCTCGCGCGCGGCACGCCACTCGGCCGCGTCCGCCCCCGGCGGTGGCGCGATCGCGGCGACCTCGCCGGCGGCGCACGCCTCGCATCCGCGCCGCTCGGCGGCCGCACCGGAGGCGCCCACCGGTTCCAGTGCCACACACACGAACGACGAGTGCGTCGCGAAGAGCTCGGCGAGCGGATGCGTCTCCGGCAGTGTGAGTGCAGGGTGGCGCGCCGGGTCATGGTGCTCGAGGGTGCGATGCGTCCACAGCGACTCCAGCAGCCCTGACCCCGCGCTCGCGAGCGGAGCTTCTACAGGAGTCAACCCGCCGCTCCAACCCCACGTGCCCGTCAGCCGGCCGTCGGCGCGGTCCACGAGCAGCAGGCCGGCCTGCTCGAAGTCGAGCACGTCGCGCAGGTAGCGCGCGACCAGTCGCGTCGCCTCGGCGGCGTCGCGCGTGCCGGCGAGTGTCCCCGCCACCTCGCGCAACGACACCAGCTGCACCTGGGTCTCGATCAGGCGGCGGTGGCTCTGCTCGAGATCGTCCACGAGCTGGCCCAATACACGGACCAGCGCCTCCGAGTCG
>CAZADU010000332.1:0-1654 GCA_964483945.1 uncultured bacterium | reverse complement strand
AGCCGGTCGCGCCATGCTCACGGAGTGCGCGCGCGTCCTGGTCCGCGGTGGCCGGCTCCGCGTCGCGACACCGGACCTCTCCCGGCTGGCGGGACTGGTGGCGGATCCTGGCCGTTCGCCCGAAGGCGATGCGTATGTGGCATGGATCCCCGCCGCGTTTCCGGCTTCCCACCTCGAGGTGCGCCCCGCGGACGTGCTCAACCACGCCATGCGGGCCTGGGGGCACGTCTTCCTCTACGACGAGCCGACACTGCGTGCGGAGCTTGCGCGCGCAGGCTTTCAGGACATGCGCCGCTATCCCATGAATCAAAGTGACGATCCGCATTTGCGCGGACTCGAGACACATGCGCTCACCGTGGGAGGTGAGCCGAACGTGGCGTGGGAGACCATGGTGCTGGAGGCGATCCGGGCCTGACCCTCGCGGTGACGCTCCGGCGAATCGCTGCACCTGTAAGCAGTGCGGCCTTGCATGCTCCTGACCGCCGGCCATCGCCGCTGGCCGGCGTGCCCGCCCGCAGGCTACGTTGACTCCGATGCCCGTACTCGCCCCCGTACCTTCGCGCATCCCTGACGGACTGCGCGCGCTTCGCCACCGCGACTTCCGGCTGTTCTTCGCCGGCCAGGGCGTCTCGCTCGTGGGCACCTGGATGCAAGCAGTGGCCCAGGGCTGGCTCATGCACCGGCTGACGGGCTCGCCGATGATGCTCGGGGTGCTGTCGTTCGCGCAGTTCATCCCGGTCGTGCCGCTGGCGATGCTCGCCGGTGTGATCGCCGACCGCACCGACCGCCGCCGCATGCTGATGTGGACGCAGGGGCTGCTGTTGGTGCAGGCACTCGTGCTGGCGGTGCTGGTGAGCCTCGGGGTGGTGCGGCCATGGATGGTGATCGCGCTCGCGGTGGTCTACGGCATCGTCAACACGTTCGACCTGCCTGCACGCCAGTCGTTCGTCGTGGAACTCACCGGCAAGCAGGACCTGCCGAACGGCATCGCGCTCAACTCGGCGGCCTTCAACACCGCGCGCATTGTCGGTCCGGCCGCTGCGGGCGTGCTGGTGGCCACGGTGGGCGAGGCGGGCTGCTTCTGGTGGAACGCGCTGTCGTTCGTCGCGGTGCTGGCGAGCTTGTTCGCGATCCGGCAGCCTGCACCCGCCACCGTCCTCACCACCGCCGGCGGATCGAGTGCGCCGGCGCACCCGCCCGTGACGCGCGAGGCGCTGTTCGAGGGGCTGCGCTACGCGTGGTCGGTGCCGAGTATCCGGCAACTGCTCACGCTGCTCGCGGTCTGCGCGGGGCTGGGGTTCCAGTACAACACGCTGCTGCCCGTTTACGCGCGCGACGTGCTGCACGCGGGCCCCGATGTCTACGGCTGGCTGTTCTCGGCGTTCGGCGCCGGGGCGCTGGTCGCATCACTGCGCATGACCATGGCGCGCGAACGCTGGGCGCTGCGGCGCCACCTGCTGTTCGGGCTCACCGCCGCGGGCCTTGGGTTCATCGGCTTCGCGTGGGTGCGCTGGCTGCCCGCGATGGTGGGGTGTGCGGCGCTCGCGGGGTTCGGGCTCATCTTGTACGTGTCCAGCACCAACACGCTCATCCAGCTCACCGTGGACGACCGCTACCGCGGTCGCGTCATGAGCCTGTACACATTGTTCTTCGT
>CAZADU010000331.1:0-4415 GCA_964483945.1 uncultured bacterium | reverse complement strand
AACGCCAGCAGGGCAAGCGACAACAAGCCGCCACGCGAGCCCCACAGCCGGCGCGACCAGTGCCACACGACCAGGAGCAACAGCGCCGAGAGCAGCGCGATCACCAGCCGGCCCGCGACGAAGATGCGCTGGTAGCGGTCGGCGTTCGCCCGCATGAACGCCATGCCCACTTCGCCCTGCTCGCCGCTGCCGAGTGCCGAGTCGGGTGGTACCTGCGCGCCGGCGGCGAGGGCCGCGGCGCCGGCCAGTGCCTTGACGAGCGGCGGGTTCACCGCCGACACGCGCAGTTCGCCTCGTGAAGCGGCGAGGATCCCCGAGGGCAGGTGGAAGTTCTCGTCGAACGTCACACTCTGCCGAACCGCGCCCCATGCGGCCAGCAGCACGTGTGCGACCACCAGCAACGACACCCACAGCCTCTCGTGCCGCACCGGCCGGCGGGTCGCGGCCGGCGCACGACCGCGCGCGCCCGCGTTCTTCCGCGGCGTGCCGTTCACGTGCGGCGCACCATCAGGATGGTGACGTCGTCCTCGAACGGCGTGCCGCCTCCGAAGTCGCTGAGCTCCCGCATCAGGCCGGCCACGGCGTCCTCGGACGGCGCGTCCGCCACACTGCGAAGCCATTGGCCGAGTCGCTCGAGTCCGTAGATGCGGCCTTCGGCATCCTCGCGCTCGATCACACCGTCGGTGTAGGCGACCAGCGTCGCACCGCGGTCCACGTGTACGAACCCCAGCTTGTAGGTCGCGCCCGGATCGGGGCCCAGCAGCATGCCGCCCACCGAGAGTTCGCGGATGCCACGCGAGTCCAGCAGCAACGGCGGCGGGTGTCCGGCGTTGATGTAGCTCAGGTTGCCGTTGCGCTCCAGTTCACCGAAGAACAGCGAGATGAACCGCGATGTGAGCCCGCTCTGATGGATGACGCGATTCAGCCGCTCGATCATGCGCGTGATCTTGAGGTCGCGCTCCACGCCCATGCGCAGTCCTGTGGCCACGTCTCTCGCCTGAAGCGCGGCCGGGAGCCCATGGCCCGAGGCGTCGGCGACGGCGAAGCCGAGTGTTTCGGTGTCCACGTGGTGGTAGTCGTAGAGGTCGCCGCCCACCGACTGCGCCGGCGTGCTGGCGGCGAACACGTCGTAGCCGGCGAACTCGCGCCGGCCCGGCGGCAACAGGGACAACTGGATGGTGCGCGCCTGCTCGAAGATGTCCTCGAGCCGGCCGCGCTCGAGCCGCTGCCGGACGGCGTACACGATCGAGTTGAGCGCCGACAGCAACTCGGCGCGGGTCGGCACCGTGCGCAGGCCGTCGGGAACGTGCGGGAACACCGCCATGAGCGGCCCGTCGAGTCCGCCCACCGCGAGCAGTCCGACGCGGCCGGCGTCGGTCTCGCCCACCCAGGGCAGTTCGCCAATGCCCTCATCGCCGGTCGAGGCCAGCCTCGCCGCCAGTAGCTCGTGCAGGTCCGGGCGTTCCTCGCCCCACGTCCGCGCCGCGGCGAGCTTCGAGCCGCGGCGGTCATAGAGGTGCATCGCCACCAGGCCGAGCGGGCCGGCCAGGTGCTCGAACAGGCGCGGGGCCACGCGTAAGGCAAAGCGTTCGCGCGTGCGCGCACGTTCGCTGCCGGCGAAGGCTTGCTCGATCTTGCGATAGAAGGCTTTGGATTCGATCATGGGGAGCTCCGGGCGCGCGAGATTACGCGGGCCTCGAGCCCCTTGGGAAGTCGCCGCAAAAAGCGCCAGTGCCTCGTTACTTCACGGACATCCGGCCCTCCCGGCTCACGATTCATGAATAGTCCGGGCTACGGGAAGATGCCGCGTACTCTCGTGGCTTCGAGAACGCGCCCAACCGCAAGCACGTACGCGCCTCCGCGCAGGCTGCAGGAGTGCTCCCAGGCTTTCGCGGCGACGGCCGAATAGGCGCGTTTCATGTACTCCTCGAGCCGGCGGTCCACCTCGGTCTCGTCCCAGAAGAACGTGTTGAAGTCCTGCACCCATTCGAAGTAGCTCACCGTCACACCGCCCGCGTTGGCGAGGATGTCGGGGATCACCGTGCACCCCGCCGCGTACAGGATGTCGTCGGCCGCCGGGGTCGTGGGTCCGTTCGCGGCCTCGGCCACGATCTTCGCCTGGATGCGGGCCGCGTTCTCGGCGGTGATCTGGTTCTCGAGCGCGGCGGGTACCAGGATGTCCACGGGCAGTTCGAGCAGTGCTGCGTTGGTGATCGGCTTGCCGCCAGGGTAGGTGTGCAGGCTCGCGCCGGTCTGCTTGTGCGCGCTCAGTGCGTGCGGGTCCAGCCCGCTCGGCTGGTGCACTCCGCCCTTCGAGTCCGACGCCGCAATGATCACGGCGCCTTCCTCCTTCAGCAGCTCGGCCAGATGGCTGCCGGCGTTGCCGTAACCCTGGATGGCGACCGTGGCGCCGCGCAGGTTCATGTTGCGGTCGCGGCAGGCCTCGCGCAGCGTGAACTGCACGCCTCGCGCCGTGGCCCGGTCACGACCCTTCGATCCGCCGAGGGCGACCGGCTTGCCCGTCACCACGCCCAGCGTCGTCGCACCCTTGGTCATGCTGTAGGTGTCCATGATCCAAGCCATCGTCTGCGAATCGGTGTAGACGTCGGGCGCGGGGATGTCCTGCTCGGGTCCGATCAGCGGCAGGATCTCGCACGTGTACCGGCGCGTGAGCCGC
Organism: uncultured bacterium; assembly: GCA_964483945.1. GTDB lineage: Bacteria > Eisenbacteria > RBG-16-71-46 > RBG-16-71-46 > RBG-16-71-46 > JAIOPA01. Next base: position 1,738 of record CAZADU010000331.1, on the reverse strand, counting down.
TCCAGTTCGTGCTTCGACAGCAGGTGCGGGTCCACCTCCACACCGCCCTTGCCGCCGCCGAACGGCAGGTCGAGGCAAGCGCACTTCCATGTCATCCACGAGGCCAGCGCCTTCACCTCGTCGAGGTTCACGCCGGGGTGGAACCGGATGCCGCCCTTGGCGGGTCCGCGCGCCATGTTGTGCGCCACACGGTGCCCGATGAACACGCGGTAGGTGCCATCATCCATGCGCACCGGGATGCTCACCGTGAGGCAGCGCTTGGGCGTGCGCAGCACGGCGCGCATGCCCTCATCAATTCCCAGTCGGTCCGCCGCTTTCTCGAAGTAATGTTGGGCGATCTCGAATGGGTTCAGGTTCTCGGTGGGCATCAGGGCCTCCCGGGTGCCGCCAAGTCCGCGTGCGCCTGCCAGGTGAAGCGCACGTTCTCGGCGTGGACATCGTTCATCGCGTAGGCAGCGTTCTTGCCGAGGTAGTCCATGGCCGTCAGTTCGGCGCGGGCTTGCTCGAGCGACTGCCCGGCCTTCCATGCACGGCCCACGGCCTCCTCGAGGTGCAGCAGGTAATCCAGGTCACGCAGCAGCCGCCGGTAGCCGGTCGCACGACTGTGCGCGACGGGACCGTGGCCGGGTACGAGCAGGCGCACGTCCTCCTGCTCGAACAGCCAGTGCAGCGACTTGAGGCTGTTGCGGTACACCCACGGCGGTGCGTCGAGCATCGGGATCTCGATGTCGGAGAGCAGGTCGCCCGCGGCGAGCACGCCCGAGTCGGGGAACCACAGCGCCAGGTGCGTGCTGCTGTGGCCCGGCGTGTCGTACGTCACCATCGCGAACGGCCCCAGGTGCAGCACGGTGGTGCCGTGCGCGGCGAGTGTGGGCGTGAACGCGCGGAACTCGTGCGGCAGCTTCTCGCCGTGCTTCTCCAGCCACTGGGTGGCGTCGGCGGCGAGCGTGCCCGCCTCGCGTTCCATCTCGTCGGCGAAGCCGGCGTGCGCGAACGTGGTGGAACCCGGGAACCACGGCAACCCGAGCACGTGGTCCCAGTGCGGGTGCGTGAACGCCAGTATGACGTGGTCGAGCCGCGGCACGTCGGCCTGCACCGTGGCGGCGATGTCGTCCAGTTCGCTCGGCAGCACGCCCGGGTCCACGAGCAGCGCGTGCTCGTCGCGAGTGAGCACGAGCGAGTTCATCTCGTAGCAGCGGCTGGTGCGAACTCGCACGCCGTCGGCGAGTTTCGCCCACGCGCTCACGCGCCGCCCACGTGTCGCTCGGCGGCCCGCCGCAGACCGAACGGCTCCGCCCCGCGGGGGCGGGCGCGGAGCGTCTCGGAGCGCTGATGCAGGCTCGCGCTCACGGCTCCGTCGGGACTTTCAGCGAGCCCGCGACGATCAGCGACTGCAGTGAGTCGACTGTCGCCTTCACCGCGTCGGGGATGAGAGCCTTGTTGCGCTCGTCGTACACCCACGTCACGCCGGACTCCTTGAGCCCGAACTCGTGCACGCCGCCCGTCCACTGGCCGGCCTGGACGTCTCGGATGGTGTCGAACACCGCGGTGTCGACGCGCTTGACCATGGACGTGAGCACCGCGCCAGGTGCTTCGTCGTACTGATCGGAGTCCACACCGATCGCCAGTTTGCCCAGCTCACGGGCCGCCTCGAACACGCCGAGGCCGGTGGAGCCCGAGGCGTGGAAGATGATGTCGGCGCCGGCGTGGTACTCGGCGAGGGCCAGTTCCTTGCCCT
>CAZADU010000330.1:0-2083 GCA_964483945.1 uncultured bacterium | reverse complement strand
CTGTTCGATCGCACGCCCGATGGGCGCATCCTCCAGCGCGCGTTCGGCGGGCACACCTGGAAGCGCCTGGCGCACGTGGGCGACAGGACCGGGCTCGAGATGATCCGCACGCTCCAGGATCGCGGCGTGCATGCCGGCTTGGATGTCTACATGGAGTGCACCGTGACACGCCTCCTGAAGGACGGCGACCGCATCGCCGGCGCGCTCGCCTACTGGCGCGAGTCGGGACGATTCGTCGTGTTCCGCGCCAAGTCCGTGGTGATCGCCACCGGCGGTGTGGGCAAGGCCTATCGCATCACCTCGAACTCGTGGGAGTACACCGGTGACGGCCAGGCGCTCGCCTACGAAGCCGGTGCCGAGCTGATCGACATGGAATTCCTGCAATTCCACCCGACCGGCATGGTGTGGCCACCGGGCGTGATGGGCTTGCTCGTCACCGAGGGCGTGCGCGGCGAGGGCGGCATCCTCAGGAACAGCAAGGGCGAGCGCTTCATGTGGAAGTACCTGCCCGATGCCCGCCGGCACGAATACGCCGAGACTGACGACGAAGCGCGCCAGTGGCTGGAGGCCACCGTCGCCGGCAAGCAGTCGCAGGCGCGCCGCCCACCAGAGCTGAGCACGCGGGACAACGTCGCACGGGCCATCTACACCGAAGTGAAGGAAGGCCGCGGCACGCCGCACGGCGGCGCGTTCCTCGACATCAGCTACCTGCCCGCCGACCGCGTGAAGCGCAAGCTGCCGTCCATGTACCACCAGTTCCTGGAGCTGGCCGACGTGGACATCACCCGGCAGCCCATGGAAGTGGGGCCGACGACGCACTACATGATGGGCGGCCTGCGCGTGGATCCCGACACAGCGGCCGCCACGGTGCCCGGTCTGTTCGCCGCGGGCGAGGCCGCGGCGGGCCTGCACGGTGCTAATCGCCTGGGCGGCAACTCGCTGTCGGACCTGCTCGTGTTCGGTCGTCGCGCCGGCGCGGGTGCAGCGGCGTATGCCAAGGGCCTGGCCACGATGCCAGCCCCGAACGAGGCCGAGATCGAGGCCGAGACCCGGGCCGTGCTCGCGCCGTTCGCGCGCGAGACCGGCGAGAGCCCGTACGAGGTGCACCGCGCACTCCAGCATTGCATGGACCAACTGGTCGGCATCTATCGCGTGCAAGCCGACCTGGACCGTGCCCTCGAGGAACTGGCGAAGCTCAGGGCGCGAGCCGACGCCGTGCGCGTGGAAGGCACGCGCATGTTCAATCCCGGCTGGCACCTGGCGCGCGATCTGCAGAACATGGTCATGGTCTCGGAGGCCATTGCGCGTTCGGCGTCGCTGCGCAAGGAGAGCCGCGGAGCGCACTCGCGACTGGATCACACCGGTGTGGACTTGGCACTCGGCCAAGTGAACCACTGTGTCACGAAAGGCCCCGACGGCATGCGCGTCACTCCCTCGCCGCTGTCACCGATGCCCACGGAGTTGAAGCAGTTGTTCGACGCGGCTGCCCCGCCGAAACAGGAGCTCCCACGATGAGCGAAGTGACCCCCGGCACGAGGGAAGCCACGGTTCGCGTGTTTCGCGGCGACAAGAGCGGCGGACAGGAGGTGGAGTACAAGGTCCCCGTGGAACCCGGCATGGTGGTACTCGACGCAATTCATTGGATCCAGGCCCATCAGGCGCCCGACCTGGCGGTGCGCTGGAACTGCAAGGCCGCCAAGTGCGGCTCGTGCAGTGCTGAGGTGAACGGCAAGCCATCGCTCATGTGCAAGTCGCGCCTGGACCATTTCGCCGAGGGCGAGCCAATCACCGTTCGCCCCATGAAGACGTTCCCGTTGATCCGCGACCTGGTGACCGACGTGTCGTGGAACTACGAGGTGAACAAGCGCATCCCACCGTTCAAGCCACGCGAGGGCGCCGAGTGGAAGTGGCAGCAGTCGGACGTGGACCGAGTGCAGGAGTTCCGCAAGTGCATCGAGTGCTTCCTGTGCCAGGACGTGTGCCACGTGCTGCGCGCGCACGAACTCAAGCACAAGTTCGCGGGTCCGAGGTTCTTCGTGCGCATCGCCGCGCTGGAGATGCATCCGATCGACGGCGAGGACCG
>CAZADU010000329.1:0-5583 GCA_964483945.1 uncultured bacterium | reverse complement strand
GGTGGGCGAGACGAACAGGGGGTCGGACTGTTGCGAGCGCGTGTCCTGCCCCGAAGCTGCCGAGTACTCGGCCATCGAGGAGTACACGCCGGTGTTGTAGCGGATTGGCGCGTGCGCGGTGGAATTCCAGAAGATGTTGTCGTCGGACTCGAATCCGGCCAGTGACGTGAACTCGACCCACAGGTCCGACGATTCCGTCGCGAGCCCATTGTCGACCGCGATGCAGTTGAACAGCCGGGTCCCGGTCGCACCGCCCTCAATCGAGAAGCCGTCCTTGTAGTTGCCGTAGGCCAGGTCATTCAGGTGCAGCGTGCCGGTCGCGGCCAGATGGTCGAAGCCATGGTCGCCGTTGTTCCAGCTCATGTTGTTGTAGGAGACGTTGTCGTTGGCACCCGTCTGGAGGTGCTGTCCCGAGTCCTGGTTGTCGTGCCAGCGATTGCGACGGATGACGCATTGCGAGGCGCCGAACAGGTACAGACCATTCGCCACGCGAGTGGTCGGCATGTCATTCCCGAACGACTCGTTGTCCTCGATGATGCACTCGGAGGTGCCCAAGGTGAGCATGATGCCGTGGCCGGCGTTGTCACTCACCGTATTGCGGGCGATGCGCACGCGCCGGCAGTCGTTGAGGTAGATGCCGTACTTGCCGGCCTTGCAGATGGTGTTGCTCACGATCTCCACGTCGCTCGTACCCAGACTGAGATGGTATGCGCGTTCGTCCTGGCGCTGGGCTTGGAAGCCGTCGATCACCACCCAGGACTTCCCGGCCAGCACAAATGCACTGTTGCGCTTGCCGACCATCGTCTCCTGCAGCCCGGGGTGGGCGCTGCCGAGGTTGACGTACAGCCCCTGCCCCGTGATGTACTGGTACGATTGCTCCGGCATCGAGGAGATCGGCTTGTTGCTCGGCTCAAGCCGAACTCCATCCACGATCAACTGATCCGGATTCCAGTTGACGCTCGTGGCCAGATACACATCGCCGAAGTTTGGCGCCCACAGCGAGGTGCTGGAGAAATCCTCGGCGCCTTCGATGATCACGCCGGGGCCGGTCGCACGCAGCACGAATGGCTCGCCAACCGCGCCGGAGACTGGGATCGTGACCTGCTCGCGGTAGAGGCCCGGCTTCACCAGGATCGTGCTCCCCGGCCCCGCACGCGCGGCCACGGCCGACGCGATGGTGCTGTAGGGCTGCGCCTCGGTTCCCGGCCCAGAGGTGGAGGCCGAGGGGACCGACGGGTCCACATAGTAGGTCGCAGCCGAGGACGGAGCTGTGGCGAGGACGAGGCACAGCGCGGTCAACGGCAGGAGGCGCACGAGTCCCGCCCGGCGCGGAGAGGTCGCGATGCCGCGAGGCCGGAGCGAGAGCGATCGCGCTGTCCGGCGACGGACGGGCACGAGTCGGGGCGCCACCGGGCCGCAATCGCGGTTCGTGGGCACTCCATGCCCCTGTGCGACGACCATGCTCGTGTTCCTCCCGGGCGCACCACGATGTCGCCGTCCCGGGCGTTGGATCTCGGTCAGTGCGTGATGACCAGTTTTCCGATTGCGGAGCGCTCAGCCGCCTGGACTCGATAGAAGTAGATCCCCGAGCCGAGGCGGTCGCCGCGATCGCTGCGCCCGTCGACGTTCAGTGCGTGAAGCCCGGGAGACATGTCGGGATCATCCAAGATCTCCCGGACCCGGCGGCCCGCGGCATCGAACAGGTCCACTCGCACCGGGCCACGGCGAGTCGTCGTGAACTGCAGGGTCGAGCTGGAACGCGTGATCGAGGGCACCATGCGGGCGCCGAACTCGAGCGTCATGCCATCGCCGAGCTGCGAATCGGCGGGTTCGTTCACGACGGTGGGCTGCCCGGAACTCGGGACGAGATGAATCGAGACGGCGTCCACGAGGAACGTCTCGCCCACCACCAGCGGCGACTCATAGACCTGGAAGTCGAGCGTGGTGCCCGCGCCCTGCGTGACATGGTCTACCGTGACCAGCTGCCACGCCGCAGACAAGGTCACGCTGGCCGAATACGTGGTCGCGCCCACTTTGGTGCTGCCCAGGTACTCGCGAATCTGGAGCTTCGCCGCTCCCCGGGCAGTCTCGGAACGCACCCACGCGCTGTAGCGGTAACGGGTGCCGAACGCGCCGGCATTGACCACCCAGTTGGGGCTGTCGTTGATGCCGAAACTCGACGTCGTCGTGGCCGTTGAGGCGGCCTGGATGGCCCAGGCGCCATCGAACCCTCCCGCCACGCGCGTGAGCGTTGCGCTCGAATACTGGTTCCAGCCGTTCAGGTTGCTCTCGAACGAGTTATTGGTGGCGAGGTTCGGGCCCAGACCCGTCGCGGACACGGTGATCGTGGCCGTGGCGGTGCTCGTGGCCCCCGCCGGGTCGGTCACGGTGAGCGTCGCCGTGTACGTACCGACCGCGTAGACGTGTGAGGCCACCGCCTGCGCCTGTGGACCGAGCACCGCACCGTCCCCGAACGCGAACGTGTAGGTGAGGCTGCCGCCCTCGGGATCGCTCGACCCCGAGCCGCTGAGCGTGACGCTGAGCGGCGCGACGCCGGTGAGCGGCGTGGCGGTGAGTGAGGCGGTCGGAGGCTGGTTGCCCAGTGCGACGCTGATCTGCGTCGTGCCCTGGCCGCTCAGCGCGTTCGCGCCGGTGAACGTCACGGAGTACGTACCCGTCTGTGCCAGCGTCGGCGTCCAGGTCAGCACGCCCGAGGTGTTGCCGGCACCCGGCGTGAACACGGCGGTGTGGCCCGCAGGCAGGCCCGAGAGGTTCGCGGTGAGCGAGGTGATGGTGTTGCCATCCGGGTCACTCACGTTAACGCCCACCGTGCCCTGCAGTCCGGCCGTGATCGCGACTGTGGTGGGCGCGGCCACGACCGGGGCACGGTCGGTGTTCGAGACGGTGATGAGCGCCGTGGCGGTGTCGATCAGCGCATTCGCCGCGAAGAAGCGCACGGTGTGACTGCCCGCGCTCGTGAACGACGGCGTCCACGTGAGCGTGCCGGTGGTGTTGCCGGCGCCGGGCGTGAACACCGCGTTGTGCCCCGCCGGCAATGCCGAAAGGTCGGCTGTGAATGACGTGATCACCTGCCCGTCGGGGTCCGAGGCGCTCACGTTCATGGTGAGCAGCGCGTTCTCGGCCACAGAGGCGTTGGCCGGCGCGGTCACCACCGGTGCCCGGTCGATTGCGTTCGCCACGGTCACGGTGATCGTCTTCGTGTTCGTGAGCCCGGAATTGTCGGTCACCGTCACGGACGCCTGGAACGTGCCGGCACCGTAGACGTGCGAAGTGGTCGCACCTGGCTGCGGCCCGACGCTGCCGCCATCGCCGAAGGCGAACAGGTAGGACACGACCGAACCATCGGGGTCGGTGGAACCCGACGCGTTGAGCGTGACACTCAGGGGAGCCGTGCCCGAGGACGGAGTCGCGATGAGCGCGGCCACCGGTGGCAGGCCCGAGGGCTGGAACTCGTGCGCACCGCGGTCCGAGTAGGTCACGGCACCCAGGCCCGTATTGGCGATGCCGGGGGTATCGACGCGCGCGACGCCGTTGCGATCGGTGGCCGGCCAGTTCGCGATGCTCGAGTTGCCGTTGTCGATGGCGGGCGAGCCAGCCTGCAGGCGAAAGTCTCCGGTCGCCGGCGAGACGAATTTCGGATTGGCCTGGATCGAACGCGTGTCCTGCCCCGTCGCCGCCACGTAGGCGGCCATGGTGGCGTAGCTGGCCGAACCGATCCGGATGGGCACCTGCGACGTCGAGTTCCAGAACAGGTTGTCGTTGGACTGGAACCCGGACACCGATGCGGCGTCCACCCACAGGTCGTACTCATTGGTGGTGAGCCCGTTCTCGGTGGCGACGCAGTTGTACAGGCGCGTGCCCGTGGCCGCACCCTCGATCGAGAACCCATCCTTGAAGTTTCCGTAGGCGACGTCATTCAGGCGCAACGTGCCAGTCGCGCCCAGATGATCGTAGCCATGGTCGCCGTTGTTCCAACTGATGTTGTTGTAGCAGACGTTGTTGTTGGAGGCGGCCTGCATGTGCTGACCCGAGTCCTGGTTGTCGTGCCACTTGTTGCGCCGGATCACGTTGTTGGTGGCCCCGTACATGTACAGGCCGTTCGCCGAGCGCACCCCCGGCACGGCGTTCAGGTACGACTCGTTGTCCTCGACGACGCATTCGCTGGCCCCACTGGTGAGCATGAGGCCGTGGTTGGCGTTGTCGTAGGTCTTGTTGTTCGCGACTCGCACGCGGCGGCTGTCGCTCACGTACACGCCGTACTTGAGCGCCCACGTCGCGGAGTTGTTCACGATCTCGATGTCGGCGGAGCTGTACTGGATGCTGAAGGCGCGGTCGTCAGCGCGCGTGGCATGAAAGCCGTCGAGCACGATCCAGGACCGCCCCGTCATGATGAACGCGTTGTTGCGCCGGCCCACGTAGGTCTGCGACTGACCGGGGTTCGCTCCGCCGAGATTCACGTAGAGCCCCTGGCCCCCCACCTGCCGGAACGAGTTCGCCGGCATGGCCGAGATGGGTTGCGTCGTCACCACCAGGCGCACGCCGTTCACGACCACTTGTTTGGGCGACCAGCTGACACTCGAGGCGAGGTAGACGCTCCCGACATTGGGCGCCCACAGCGACGGCGTCGAGAAGTCGTCCGCACCGTCCACCACCACGCCGGGACCGGTGGCCCGCAGCGCGATCGGCGCGGCCGAGGTGCCCGAAGCGGCGATGTTGACCTGCTCGCGATAGGTGCCCGGCTTGACGAGGATGGTGTTCCCCGCCACCGCTCTCGCCGTGACGGCCGAGGCGATGGTGCTGTACGGCTGGCTCTCGGTGCCCGGACCCGACGTGGAAGCGGCCGGGTGTGCCTGATCCACATAGTAGGTCGCGGCGGTGGCGGGAGCCGCCACGAGCGCGAGCAAGAACACGCCGATGGCGGCGACGCCGGCGGTGCCTGAGCGCCGCGGCGAGGCGGCGGGCTCCGCGCTGGCCGTCGGCGTGGCCAGCACACGCGGCTCCGGCGGCAGCGCGTCAGCCGACGGCAGCGCCGGCAGCTGGCGCGTCACGGCGGCGATGTCGGCATCGAGCTGGCCGTTCGCGTAGTACCACGCTTGGAACAACGTGTAGGTCCACAGCGCCGCAGCACTCACCACCAGCCAGGCGGTGGTGATGCTTCGGCCGGTCCACGCCTCGGCCAGGATCGCCAGCAGCACCAGCGGCAGCACGGTGAGGTACATGCGAAAGGTCTTGAGCGAGCGCATCACGGCCGCGACGCGCTCGACCGCGGCAGAAGGCACCCGGCGAGACGCCGGCCACGCCTGCATCTCGCGCGCATGCTTGGCCGCGATGAACGCGGGCAGCTGCTGCGTCTCCTCGATGATGTTGGCCGCCAGCATGGTGGCGAGTGCCGCGATCACCGGCACGGTCGAGCCCGTCGCCTGCCAGGCGCGCACGCCCACGGCGAGGAACACGAGCGGTTCGACCAGCCGGTGGTGGAACCGGTCGAGGAGGATGCCGCGCACCGACTGCTGGCAGCGGACGCGAGCGATCTCGCCGTCCACCTTGTCGAGCAGGAACGAC
>CAZADU010000328.1:0-2800 GCA_964483945.1 uncultured bacterium | reverse complement strand
ATGCCAGAGCGCCCCCGGCGGGAGGTGACTCCGCCGGGGGCGCATCTGACTGCGAGTGGCTGTCGAGACGTCAGCGAGCGGCCGTGGAGGGAGCCTCCGACGGCAGCGTCTGCGCGTACATCTTGTTCCCCTTGAATGCTTTCTGCTCCAACGCCAGCGCACTCGCGCGGATCCTGGCGAGTCCCTTGGCGTCGAGCATCTCGATCTTGGTCAGCTCGAGGATCGCGTGCTCCTTGTCGTTCTTCCCACGCCACTGGGCCCTGATGTTGCCGACACCGCGTGCGTAGTACTTGAGCTGCTCGACTTCCACTTCGTCGCCGCTGCTCTCGACGACCACCATGAGGTCGTCGTAGCAGTCCAGCGGCACGCAGTTGCGCACACCTACGGAGTCCACGCGGCCGCGGTCCGAGTAACCGACGGCCGGTCCCCAGCCCTGCGAGAAGCTCGGACCGCCGACCGTGGCCTCCGCCGGAACGAGGATCCCCGCGAGCGCGCCTTCCTCACCGTGCATCCACGCCGGGTTCGCCGTCACCACGCCATCGCCGTCGTCATACTCCTCGGGGTACTCGCCCATGAGCCAGACGTTTCCGGCGTCATCTTGGGCGAAGCACGCGAGTTCGGCCTCGACCACCTGGCCCTCGGACCAATCGAGGTCCCACGACACCATCGAGCGCACCCCGCCGATGACCTTCGTCAGGTCGGTCACATTGATCTGCATCTTGCGCTTGATCACAATGCCCTCGTCATCGATGACGGTTCCCTCGAAGGTCATCTGCAGCCCCGGCTTGAGCGGGAACCACGTGTTGGTGATCTCGCTCGGGCGGGTGAACTTGCTCACATCGAGGGTCAGGTGTGTCGAGTCCTGGCCCCACCAACCGGCGGCAGCGGTGGTGGGCTCGGCCGAGGGAGACGGCGTCGTCTTCTGCTCGCTCGCGCAACCGCTGGCCACGCCAAGCAGGATGGTCAGGGCCATCATGGAAGCTCGCGAGCCGCCGACCGCACGGTTCCGGGTTGCCTTGGCATGCTGCTCGAATCTCGTCACCAGCGATCTCATGTTCTCTGCCCCCCGACCGATCCGCTCTTGGATCGGCGATTTGTCGTGCCCGGCTTCACGCTGGATCACATCGACTCTGCGTGCGATGCGGGCGTCCAGTGGTGTTCGACTCAGTGTTGCACGCGACGTTGGATGACCCAGTGATGCCCCTTCGCCTTGTGGCTCCCGTGGTAGCTCCCGAGATCCCAGGCGACCGATTCGTCCTCCACCCACTTGCTCAGCAAGTAGACTGGCTGCGGGTGCCTGCTCGCCTCAAGACAGACCGCTCGGTACTGGTATGGCTTCCCTTCGGGCGACGTCCGCGCATGTGCCGCGGCCCCGTGGACGATGGCGGAGTCGGCATCCACGTCCATGATGGCGCCATCCCCGCCGATGGGCTCTGAACTGCAGCTCGCGAGCAAGCCGAGCAGCAGCAGGAACGCGATCAAGAACGATGCTGGCGCGCCCTGGCCGGTGCCGAACGGGCGAGCCGATCGGGCAACGCGCCTCATGACGAAGCACCCTTCGGCCTCCAGAACAGGGCATGGAGCAGGAAAGTCGCAGCGCCGATCAGGGCGCCGTCGATCGACGTACCCAGCGTGTCGAACTTGCCGGCGTCCACCAGCTCCTTGATCTGCATGACCGCGAACGCGACCACCGCGACCCTGACCGAGCGGGCGGCCAGAGCTGCCCAACTCGAGGGGACATCGACACCGAGCCAACCAGCGAAACCTGCCATGCGCTCCTCCCTATTTCTTCTCGACCACTGCGACGGTGGGGGCCTGATCCAGGAATCTGGCGGGGCTCAGGAGCAGCTGGTCGAATCCCACGCCTTCCATGCCAGCCTGGACGCGCACGGTGATCTCACCTCCGCTCTTGAACGTGAGCCGGGAGCCGGGAGCCTGCTCGCCGGCCGCGAGGCACGGCACCCATGCCCAGCCCGAGGCGGCAGGGCCCTGCGCCGTGAGGTAGCTGCCACTATCTGGCTTGAGGATCTCGTTGCCCTTCGCGTCCACGGCCTTCGAGAACTGCAGCCAGAGCTTGTTGGCCTTCGACACTCCCTTGGGCGTGCCGACTTTCATGTGCACCCAGCAGCGGTAGGGCACGCCACCCTCGACGCGCGCCTTGAAGATCACGTGCGGGTCTTCCTCGGGAGGCGGGTCCAGGTTGCCGCCCGAGTTGGGTGTCCCCAACATCTTGCCGCCCGGCGAGAGCGGATCGTTCCAGAACTCCCACTCGGAGAGCGCACTCTTCGGCAGATTCGACGCGTAGACGACGACATCGCGGGACGCGGCGCTCGCGGCCGGGGCCGCCGGCTTCGTCTCCGCGGCTGCCAGCGTGAGCGGAAGGCCCGCGATCGCTGCAGCGGCAAGAACGCCGATGGCCCACACGAGCGCGAGTCCCGGCCGCGGCGACCTCTCCCCGAGGATCATGATGCCGCCCCCGAGTCGACTTCCGACCGGCGGCGCCGGTTCAACCAGACAATGGCGACGACGAGCAGGATCGGCCCGCCGATCGCGTACGGCAGGATGCCGGACGGGTTGAGCTTCGTGAACTTCGTGACCGTGAGATGGATGCCGGAACTGGCCACGACCTGGCTGGTCGCGTCTTTTGACGAGGGTTCCGGGACCACGACCATGTAGATGAGGTAGTCGCCGTCGAGGATGGCATTCACGCGCCAAGACAGCGTGTCCGCGACGCCCGCACGGATGACCTCGAGGTACTGGGTGCGCTGGGGCGACCAGTCCTCCGGGTCCACGATGTCGC
>CAZADU010000327.1:0-2309 GCA_964483945.1 uncultured bacterium | reverse complement strand
CTGCCCTGCCCGTCCCCTCCATGCATTCGCTTCGGTCGCATCGCCACGCGCTTCGTACCGCGTGTTGAGCGTGTTGGCGTGCCGCTCGCCCGATACCCGTGCTTGTGTGGCCAGCACGGCGGTGTACATCGGCTCGGCCTCGGTGGTGCGGCCATCGTCACGCAGGACTCCCGCCAGATTGACCTGGGATCCGAGGGCGGTCTCACGCAGTCATCGCCCCGAAAGGGTGAGCAGCTGATTCGGCAGCAGCTGGCCCTGAGACTTGGCCCCTAACGCCCCCCTTTCGCCTTGCCGATACCAACACACGCGTATCATCAAGCAGCCCAAGGACTCTCCCGGAGACCTCCGCCCCATGAAGGTGACCGCACTCGGACACGCCGGCCTGAAGCTCCAGACCGCCAAGGCCACGCTGCTCATGGATCCCTGGTTCTCGCCCGAGGGGACGTTCGAGGCGTCGTGGTTCCAGTTCCCCGACAACTCGCATTTGCTCGAGTCGCCCGAGCTGCTCCAACCCACCGCGATCGCGATCTCGCACGAGCATCTCGATCACGTGGATCCGTGGTTTTTGTCCAAGGTCGCGCCCAACGTCCCGGTCATCATCCCGCGCTACCCCTCGCCGGTGCTCAAGCAGAAGATCCTGCGCGGCGGCCCGCGCCAGATCATCGAGCTGGCGCAGTGGCAGGTTCACGAGATCGCCCCGGGACTCACCATCTACTTCGTGTCCGAGCCGCCGCAGAATCACGACTCGGCGATGATCGTGCAGGCGGACGGGCAGACGTTGCTCAACATGAACGATGCGCGCCTGTTCCCGCTCCAGTTCCGCGAGATCCAGCACAAGGCGGGCGGCACCATCGACATGTTCGCCTACCAGGGCGCGGGCGCGTCGTGGTTCCCCATGTGCTACGAGTACCCGGCCGAGCGCCGCAAGGAACTCGCGCGCCAGAAGCGCCTCACCAAGTTCGCCTACTGCCGCCGGGCCATGAAGGTGGTGAACCCGGTCATGGGCTTCCCGCTCGCCGGCCCGCCGGCCTTCCTGGATCCCGAGCTGTTCCCGATCAATGCCGAGATGGACGAGGGCATCTTCCCCGACCAACAGCAGGTCGTGGACTGGATGGCCGAGAAGGGCTCGCCGAACAACGCCGTCCTGCTCCCCGGCGACACGTGGGACCTGGACCATCGGATAAAGATTCCGGATCCGCACTGGCGCGAGTTCTCGTTCAAGAATCGCGGCGAGTATCTGGCCAGCTATGCAAAACGGCGACGCGAGCACGTGGCCGCCGTCCTCGACCGCCATCCCGAACCGAAGGGCTCGCTCTGGGAACCGTTCCAGGCCTACTTCAAAGATCTTCTGAGCATGAGCCCGTACTTCAACCAGAAGATCAACATGAAGGTCGCCTTCGACATCGTCGGCGCGGGCGGCGGGCAGTGGACGGTGGACTTCCGTCACGGGCACGAAGGCGTGACGAAGGGCATGGATGGCTGGAGCTACAAGTATCGCATCCAGTCCCGGTGGATGCCGATGCTGCTCGATGGCAGCACGCCGTGGGAGGACTTCCTACTCTCGTGCCGGTTCCAGAGCTCCCGCAATCCGGACCTCTACAACGACCACCTGCTGGGCCTGCTCAAGTTCGCGGATCGCGAAGCGCTGCAGGCCGTCGAGGAGTTCGAGACGGCCGAGAAGGAAGACGAGTGGATCACCGTCCCCTCCGAGGGCAAGCTCTACAAAGTGTCGCGCTATTGCCCTCACGCGGGCAATGACCTCCTGAACACGGGCGAGGTGCTGCCCGGCGGCATCATCCAGTGCTTGGCGCACCACTACGACTTCGACTTGAAGACTGGAGCGTGCGTGAACAGCGTATGCGGGCCGTTGAAGGTCGAGCAGATCGAGCAGGCCGAGCCGGTGGAAGACAAGGACGCGAAGGCTTCTTGAGCTCGGGCGGGCGGCCCGATCCGGGACCGCCCGACGCGACTCGCTGCAAGCCGCTCGCTGAGCGCCCCTACCCGTCCCCCCGCCAGATCACCGGGACGACCGTGGTCCACACCAACACCGCGAGCGCGGCCAGGTTCACTTCCACGTTCCAGTGCAGGAACCGGCCGCCCATGGCATAGACCCACAGCACGAAGCTCACCGCCGAAATCGCGACGCTGAGCCACTGCGGGCCCTTCCGGTCGGCGGTGCCCCACGCGCGCACGACGATCACCAGTAGAAAGCACGCGACCGGCCACTCGCCGGCGTATCGCTCCGCGGCCAGTGGGCGGCCAGCCAGGTACACGGCCACCACCTCGGCAGGTACCAGCTTCACCAGCCG
>CAZADU010000326.1:0-1773 GCA_964483945.1 uncultured bacterium | reverse complement strand
CTCCTCCGTGAGTGAACCACTCAGAACTCGATCGTCACGCCGATGGTCGGCAGCAACGACGCGGTGCCATCGCGAGTATAGTGCGTGAGGTAGCGGCTCGGGTCGGCGGGGTCCACCACCGGGTTCCCGTTCGCGTCACGGTCCACGAGTAGGACTGGCGCGAGCTGGGGCTGGTACTTGTACACGTTGCTCAGCTCGAGGAACAGGTCGATCGAGGCGCCTTTCCGGAACCAGCGCTTGTCGAAGCGCACGTCCAATTGGTGCAGTTGGCCGTTCCGCTGGGAATTAAGTCGCGTGTAGTCGGGCACGCCGCGGCCGGTCACGTCCCAGACCTCGCGCAGCGACGACAGTGGTACGTCGTCCGGCGTGTACGGCCCGCCGCCCAGGTAGCGCCAGCGCGCCCCCACCTCGATGCCGCGCGAGAACCGCCGGCCGCCGGTGAGCGAGACGAGATGGCGGTTGTCCCACGCCGAGGGAGCGTACGAACCATCGCGGGCGGTGAACTCGCTGCGCACGAACGTGTACGCGACGATGCCGTACCAGCCCTGGTAGAGCCGCTGCAACGCCAGCAACTCGAACCCGTACGCGCGCCCGCGGCTCGTGGGCGCGGCCGGGGCGTTGCCGATCACGCCGAAGTCGGCGCCCAGGTTGGCGAGACTGATGCTGTCGCGCAGCAGGAATGGGTACCCGCCGTAACTCTTGTAGAAGCTCTCGGCGGTGATGCGCGAGTTCGTGGTCGTGGCCAGCTCCACACCCGCCACGAAGTGGTCCGCGTGAATGTAGGTCACTCCGCGGTCGCGATTCGCCAGGGCTCCGGTCGAGTCGCGGAAACCCAGCACGGTGTACGCCGGCAGCTGCAGGTAGCGGCCGGCGCTGGCGTTCAGCCGCCAGCGCGGGGACACGGCCCACGACGCAGCGACGCGCGGCGATAACTGTTCCCCCAGCCGCTTCGTCTTCGCCGAGTAGTCCGCCGCGTCCAGCCGGCAGCCGAGCGACAGCGTCAGGCGATCGCCCGCAAGCGCGCGGCTCGCCTGCCCGAACAGCGCGGCCTTCCCGAACGTGAGCTGTGACTCGTAGTCCACGTCGAGAATGCCGTCCGGTGTGGCGGTGCGCTGGAACGTGTCCGTGAAGTAGCTCGCGCGCTCGAGCCCGCCCCCGTACTCCAGCTGGTACGAACCGCGCCGTTCGTTGCGTTCGTAGCGGAACTTGCCCTCGGTCTCGGTCGAGCGGTAGTCCAGCACCAGCTTTGCGGGGTCCGATTCGTCGTTGCCCTGATACTTGGTGGAGCGGTTGTCGAGCTGGTTGCGCGACAGGACCATCGTGCCGATGCCGTTGGCCGACGTGCGCGTCCACTTGCCGCCGAGCGTATAGTTCCATTGCGGGGTGACGGGCAGGAAGTCGAGCACGTACTGCTTGAACTCGGTGTCGTTCGCGTCCGTGTCGAGCGTCAGCTCGTCCACCGCACCCAGACCCAGAAGCGTGAACTCGTCGCGGCCGTTTGGCTTGATCCGCAGCTTGAACTGCGCGTCGTTGTAGGTCGGGAGGAACGGCAGCCCGAGTGCCTGGAAGAGCAGCTGCAGGTAGGACCGCCGCAGGGACAGGAATCCGCTTGCGCGCTCACCGAGCGGGCCGTCGAGCGTGAGGCCGAAGTCGGACGCACCGACCGTGACCGTGGTCACGAGCCGCTCGCTATTGCCATCTCGCAGGCGGAAGTCCATCACCGAGCTGAGCGCGTCACCGCGCGATGCGGGGAACGCGCTCGTGTACACGTCC
>CAZADU010000325.1:0-2303 GCA_964483945.1 uncultured bacterium | reverse complement strand
CCTCCCGTGCCGCCCTTGCCGCGCGGCGGCGTCATCGGGTCACCAGTGTGGGTCGTGACAGCAGCGCGAGCGCGCGCTTCACAAGCTCCTCGGCCGCGGAATCCCCCGCGGCCTCCGAGACCCGCCGGACCGCGTCCGAGGCCTGCGCGGGCGCATAGCCCAGCGTGACCAGTGCGGCGATGGCGTCTTCGTAACGCTCCGACTTCTCGAGCAGGCGCGGCCCGCGGCCGCGCGAACCGCGTGCGCCACTACCCGCCCCTGCGGAGTCCGTCGCGTCCGCGGCGGCAGGCCCCGTGGCCAACATGGAAAGAAACGCGAGCTTGTCGCGCAACTCCACCACGAGCCGCTCGGCGGTCTTCCGGCCCACGCCGTTCACCGCGGTGATCGCGGCGATGTTCTCGTCGCGCACGGCACGCGCGAACTGGCCCGGCGCCATCCCCGACAGCACGGCGATGGCGATGCGCGGGCCCACGCCGTTCACACCGATCAGCAGGTCGAACAGCCGCAGCTCGTCGCGTTCGCTGAATCCGAACAGCAACTGCGCGTCCTCGCGCACGATGTGGCGCGTGTGCAACCGCACCTCCTGCCCGGGTGCCGGGAGAGCTGCGAGCGTGGCCATGCTCACGTGCAGCTCGTAGCCCACGCCGGCCGCCTCGACGATGATGGTGCCGTCGCCGAGATGGAGCAGCGTGCCGCGCAAACTGGCGATCATGAGGTGACTCCGAGGTGTCTGGCCGGTGAGCTCGCCACCGCGCGATCATGGAGCGGCCGGGGCATGCCGTGAGGCGCCAAAACTACCGCAAGCCGGGGCCGCGTGCTCGCGCCGTTGCCGGCCGTGCGCTCGCCAGCCGCGCTCACCGACCGCCCCGCGAGGTCGCCAGCATCGCCGCCAGTCGCTCTCCCGCGGGCGTGCGGCGCCTCGGCGCGTCGAACTTGGCGCGCCGCAAGTGGCAGAGCGCACCCGCCAGCGCGTCGGCCGCGTCGGCCTGCGGCAACTCGGCGAGCCCCAACTGCAGCTTGACCATGGCCGCCACTTGCTCCTTGGCGGCCCCTCCACGCCCGGTCACCGCCAGCTTGATCGCACGCGGGGCGTACTCGGCCATCGGCAGGCCGCGGTCCACCGCGGCCACCATCAGCGCGCCGCGGATGTGGCCCAGCACCAGCGTGGAGCGCGCGAACTCGTGGTGAAAGGCCGCCTCGACGACGACCACGTCGGGCGTGAAGCGTTCCATCACCAGGTCCACTTCGCGCACGATCGCATGCAGCCGCTGCGCCAGCGCGAGCCGCGCGGACGGTGCGACATGGCCGGCGCCGAGGTAGTGGAACTCCCGCCCCCGCCGTTCCACCACACCCCAGCCGGTCTTGCGGCTGCCAGGGTCCAGACCCAACACGCGCATGTCGTTCGCTCTCTCCCTGAGCCTGTGAGCCGTAAGCCGTGAGCCACCGGCGTCGGGCATGCCCGCTCGCCACCCGCCGTTCACGACCGGTTCCCCAGCCGGTGACCGTGGTCGCATGGCTTCCCGCCCCACGACCACCCGCGAGAGCCCGCGCGTCGCGCGCGGGCCCCGCCCAGATCTTTCGCTATCCGTGCTGTGTGGCCGAGGCCTCGCGTTCAGCCTTGGCCGCTGCGATGATCTTGTCGGCCAGTTCGCGCGGCACTTCCTCGTAGTGCGAGATGCGCGCCTGGTAGAGCCCGCGGCCCTGCGTGAGTGCTCGCAGGTGAGTGGCGTACTTGTACGTCTCCGCCATGGGCACCTTGGCCTTCACCACCTGGTAATGGCCGTCGGTCTCCGTGCCGAGGATCTTGCCGCGTTTGCTCGACAGGTCGCCCATCACGTCACCGAGGAACTCCTCCGGCACGCGCACGTCGAGGTCGGAGTAGGGCTCGAGCAGCACCGGCGTGGCCTTGAGGATGCACTCGTGAAAGCAGTTCTCGCCGGCGATCTTGAACGCCATCTCGGAGCTGTCCACGTCGTGGTACTTGCCGAAGAACACCGTGGTCCGCACGTCCACCACGGGGTATCCCGCGAGTGGGCCGCGTTCCATGCCGGCGATCACGCCCTTCTCGACCGCGGGGATGTACTGGTTCGGGATCACGCCGCCCTTCACCTCGTCCACGAATTCGAACTGTCCGCCGCGCGGCAGCGGTGCGACTCGTAAGTGTACCTCGCCGAACTGGCCGCGCCCGCCGGTCTGCTTCTTGTGGCGGTACTCGCCCTCGGCCTTGCCGCGGATGGTCTCGCGGTACGGCACGTGCGGCTTGCTCAGCATGACCTCGACACCGAAGCGCTTTTTCCTGCGCT
>CAZADU010000324.1:0-2102 GCA_964483945.1 uncultured bacterium | reverse complement strand
GCAGGTCCACCTGGGGCGATTGGACGGCATCCGCGTGCTGGTCGTGGACGACGAACCCAGCTCAAGCGAGGCGCTGGGCGTACTGTTCGACTCCTGTGGCGCCAAGGCACGTGTCGCAAGCTCCGCTGCTGAAGCACTCGTGCTGTTTGCGGCGTGGCGACCGGATGTGGTGGTCTCCGACATCGCCATGCCCGAAGAGGATGGTTACTCGCTCATCAGGAAGATCCGGCTGCTCTCCGCCGGGCGCGGCGGGCTCACGCCCGCGGTGGCGTTGACGGCATTCGGCAAGATCGAGGATCGGGTCTCCATCCTCGCCGCCGGCTTCCAGATGTACCTGTCGAAGCCGGCGAACCCGAACGAACTGATCGCCGTCGTGAGCAGCCTCGCACGCCGCCGGGGTCTGGGCGTGGACGGAGCGGTGGCCTAGGGCTTTTCTGCGGCCGCTTGGATCGCCGGCTGCCCAAGAGACCCACGCCGCACACGCGGCAGCGCTGCCGGAGCCAGTGGTCGTGGCCCGGCGCGAGCATGTGCCGAAGCGGCCCTCGGCGCGGCCCATCGCGCGATGACGCTTCAGCGCTGCGCCTAGCCCCGTTTTGCAGTGGCCGGCTCGAATTGTAATCAGCGCACCTGCAGACACTGCTCGCGAGACCTGGTCGGGCGTCTTCACGATGGTCGCGGAGCGGGCAACTCACATCTTCACAATGGCCTCGAAGGATCAGGGCGGCGATGTCCGGATGTGGCGTGATTCATGCGGTGTACAGCGGGCGAGCCCCAGCACGGGGCCGCGACTCACCCTGACGACGATCACGGCGACAGGCCCGAGAATGACAACCGATGGTCGTGCCCCACAGGAACCTTCGGCACGGTTCTGTGGATTCCCCCTCAACTTCGTGGAGATCAAGATGAACCAGTACAACAACCACGCGACGCTCAAAGCTGGTGTTGGACTCGCCGTGCTGCTGTGCCTTCCGTCCCTCGGCATCGCCCAGACGGGACTCGGCTCGGCGGCGAGCTACACGGTGCTGGCCGGATCGGCCATCACCAATACCGGCGCGACGAACATCACCGGAGATGTGGGCGTGAGCCCCGGTACTGCGATCACCGGACTTCCCGTCTCACAGCCGACCGGCGGAACGATTCACGCGGGCGATGCAGTCGCCGCCCAGGCCAAGGCGGATCTCGCCACCGCGTACGCTTCCCTGGCGGGCATGCCATGCACGGTCACGATGAGTGGCGTGGATCTGGGTGGCCAGACGCTCGGGCCGGGCGTCTACTGCTTCGCGTCCTCGGCGGGGCTGACCGGCACTCTCAATCTCGATGCGCACGGTGACGCCAATGCGGTGTTCGTGTTCCAGATCGGGAGCACGCTGACGACCGCGGGTGGTTCTTCCGTGATCCTTTCCAACGGCGCACAGATCGGAAACGTGTGGTGGCAGATCGGCAGTTCTGCAACGCTTGGAATCGCGTCCGCCATGCAGGGCAGTCTGCTCGCGCACACGAGCATCACGCTCACGACCGGCGCCAGTGTCGAGGGCAGGGCCCTTGCCTCCGGCGGAGCGGTGACGATGGACACGAACAGCCTCGTCGGCAGCGGCACGCCCCCGACCCCCACGGCCAGGACGACGTGGAGCAAGGTGAAGGCGCAGTACCGATAGTCGGCCTCGACATCGGTCGGAGCCAAGGAGGTTCGACCCTCGAACGGGTGAGGAATCCCCCGTAACCCCGCTCGAGGTTGTCGCAGCAGATCTAGTCGTCAGGTTCCGACTTGTCGAGCAGAGGCGGCGGACCGAGCAGCGCTCGTCGTGAAGACGGCCTCTCGATTCCGCCGTCCTCTGCGTATGTGGGGGAGTGTCCGTCGAGGCTCAAGAGGTGGGTGCTTGCGCTGATGACCGCGCTACGCGCCCAGCGAGGTTTGTAGAACTCGGCGCGAACTTGAACTTCGTGCCTTCCCGGCCTGCGGCCGACGTTTGATCGGCGTCGGCTCGCCGATCAGGACGCGAGCGCTAGTGCACTGCCTCGCACCGATCTGTGGACTCGCGAGCGGGCCGGGGGACGCATGGCACCATTCCTGCGGTGTACCCCTGTGTCACACCGAGATCACG
>CAZADU010000323.1:0-7525 GCA_964483945.1 uncultured bacterium | reverse complement strand
CGCTTGCCGTGCTGCTCGCCATCCTGAACGCGGGCATGGCCGCCGCCGCGGACTCGCCGGCCGCACCCGCGCGCACAGGACTCGGCCTGGCCACGGCGGCGGCCCGGGCGTGGGCGGCGGATGCCGAACTCGTCTACCTCGAGAACGATGAGCCGCTTGATGCTGCGGGTCGATCACCGCGCTGGGGCTACCTGTTCCGTTCGGCCACGCTCGGACGCTCGCGCGCGTGGTCGGTGCGCGACGGCCGCATCGTGACCGCGGAGAACCTCGAGCTGCGCTTCGACGCGCCGCCGCTTCCCTCCGGCTGGCTCGACAGCGACGCCGTGGTGGCCGCGGCCGAGAAGGGTGCCGCGCAGGCATCCCGTCGCGAGCCGCGCGGCCGGCTCGTGACCTTGCTCCTGATGCGCGGCGCGGGATCCGAGCAGGACCGTGATGCCACGACGTGGACGTTCATCTATAGCGGCCCCGGCGGTGCAGCGCTCCACGTGGTCGTGAATGCGACGACCGGACAGATTCAGCGCACGTGGAGGAGCTGAACATGAACGCGCGCCTTCTCCTCGTGTGCCTCGCCGCCATGCTCGTGCTGCCGACTCCCCGGGCCCATGCGCAGGCCGCGGGCGTCACGCCGGTCGGAATCACGAGCGCGCGGCCTGCTCGCGAGGTGTTGCCCACGCTGGGCTTCCTCAAGGCCAACGCCGACTTCCTCCGCACGCGCTTCGAACTGTTCGCACCGGGGGCTCGCGTGCAGGGCAGCGCGGCACGGCCGGTCGACCCGCGCTTCCTGTCCTATCGCACGCTACTCGCGGACATCGCCGCGGCCAAGGATTCGGTGGGGGCGTACGCCGAGGCGCGAGAGCGTCAGGCGTTGTTCGCGAGTGTGGCTGATCTGGCCGACCTCGAGCGCGAACTGGACCAAATGGAGCGCGTGCTCAGTGCGCAACAGGCGCGACTGGGAGTCCTGCACGCGGACTTCGCCGGGCGCCAGCGCACCGAACTCACCGTGCTGCTGACGGGCGGTGCACTGGCCGGGCGCTTGGACAGCTTGGTGGTCCGGCTCGAGGACGGCACGGGCGTGGTCACGGGCCTGGACGACACGCAGCGCCGCTCACTCAAGGTGGGTGGCATGCTCGAGGTGTTCCGTGTACTGGTCGAGCCCCGCGAGCAGGTGATCGAGCTGCGCTTCATGGGAGAGGGCTGGAACCAGGCCTCCCCGGGATTCGTCCGCATCGGCCCGGCACGTGACCGGCTCACGTTCGTGAAGCTCGACCTGTCCGCGGCCGCCCCCGTTCGCGGCCTGTCGAGCGTGACGGCGGGAACCTGGCAATCAGACGCACCGCCCCCGGCGCGCGCCACCGCGGACGCGGACCGGCCGTGACCGTGCGCGTCCTCCGCATGCGCCGCACCGCGGCCGCATGCGCGCTCGCGCTATTGGTCGCGGCGGCTCCCGCAATGGCGAAGCGTGCATCAAAACCGGCACCCGCCAACGCCGGGGCGCAAGTGATGAGCGGTCGCGCGACGTCGCCGCCGCTCATCCTCCCGCGCGCCGACAGCACGTCCTCGGCGCGCTTGGCACTCCAGCGCGCTGCGTTCGAGCACGCGCGCGGCGACTTCGCGGCCGTCGCCGCCGCGCTGGTACCACTCCGGCTCGAACAGGGGCGCCGCTCGCCCGATCCCGACCGCGCGGCGTTCCTGCTCGCGCACGCGCTGCTGCGACTTGGCCAACGCGAGCGATTCGACCGGCTCGCGGCCGCCGTCTCGGCCTGGACCCCAAGCACCCCGCCTTCGCCGTTCACGCGCTGGATCGTGTCCAAGTACCGATCCCTCGGTGCCGCGGGGGCGGCGCGCAGCGGCCAGCCGGCCGCCGACGCGATCGCCGCAAGCTGGCTGCTGGCCTCGGGCGATGCCGAGTCCGTGCTGCGACTGCTCCCGGCGCGCGGCACGCGCGACGCGGTGTTGCTGCACTTGCGCGCCGAGGCGCTCACGCTGCTCGGGCGCGACGCGACCGCCGAGTGGGAGACACTCGCACAACCGGATAGCGGCTCGGCGCTCCGAGATGACCTCGCCGGTCATGCCGCGCTGCGCCTTGCCACCCTCGCCGCCGCGCGCGGCGACGATCCGTGCCCCGTGCTCGCGCGCGTGCCCAAGGGCAGCCGATACGCGTCGCGAGCGCGTCACATGGCGGCTCTCGCCATGCTCGAACGGGGCGACGTCGCACTGGCCAAGGTCTCGCTCGAACTGCTGCTCGCCGCGGATTCCACCTATAGCGGACGGCGCGAGGTGTTGCGCACCCTTGGCCGCATGGCGCTGGACCGCGGCGACTGGGACGCGGCCTACGGCCGACACCTCCAGGGGGATGCGGAATGGCAGCGAGTGCGTGGCTCGCTGCGCGAGCGACTGGCGCCCGCCGCATCCGCCTCGCTGTGGGAGGAATGGCAGCACGACCGATCACTCGCCGGGACGCTCGTGCTCGACGGCCTCGCGGCGACCTCACTCGACGAGAGTCTCGCGCTCGAGGCCGGCGACCTGACGCGCACGCCTTCCGGGAGCGAGCCGGTGCTCGAGCTGCCCGACGGTGCTCAGGTCTCACTCGTGCCGCCACCCGCGGGTGAAGGCTGGGAACGCGTGCGGCGAGCGGACGCCGAACTCACGGCCGCCCGCGGTGCGCTGGCGCTGGTGCGCGACTCGCTCGATCACGAGCGAGCGCGACTGGCGAGCGAGTGGCGCTACTTCCGGCTGGGGCTCGGCCAGGTGCGCAGCCAAGGCACCGCACTCGCGCGCCGCTCCCACCTGCTCGACTCGCTGGAGGCCGGCATGGACCCGACGGCGAGGCGGTTGATGCTCTTGCGCGACGAGGCCGCACTACACTTCCAGCGCCGTGCCGCGGCGGTGCTCGCACGCTGCGAGGCGCAGGAGCGCTGGATCCGCGCCATGGACCACCTCTACCTGCAAGGCCCCGACCGCAAGCGGCAGTCGGCCACGCCGCCTACGTTGAAGGGCCCCGACGTGGTGATTGCGCAGGAGGGCGAGCTCGCACAGTCGCTGCGCTTCGCCGCGCGGCGCATCCTGCAGGATTCGCCGCGACGCCTGACGGCATCGTACGAACGAGCGTGGGGGCCGCACCTCATCGACCGCGCCGGTGCGCTGGCCCCCGGCACGCGCGATCTGCTCGAGGGCGCACGCACACTCGACCGCGCCGTGGACTCGAACCTGTCCGTGGCGCGCACGAGCCGCGAGCAGGAGCGCCTGGCCTCGCGCACCGTCTCGCTCGAGCGCATCGCGCTGCGCTGTGCTGCAGCGCTGCAGGCCGTGCGCGCCGACGTGGCGCGCGAGGCGGTCACGGGAGCACTCGCCGCGCTGGATGCGGAGCGCGAGGCCCTCGACTACGGGCTCGCGGCCTCCGCCTGGGCGCGTGCGGTGAGGCTCTCGGCCCAGGACTCGCTGCCCGTCACACTACGGGTGGCGGCGCGCGCACAGGCGTCGCAATCCGCAGACGACCCCTACGCCGACGCGACCGACTCGGTCTCGAGCCGCGACCGCGACGAGGCGATCGCACGCGTGAGCGTATTTCTCGCCGACCACTCCGCCTCGAGCGCGCGCGGCGAGATGCGGTTCCGCCTCGCCGACCTGCTCGTCACACAGGCGCGTGCCGACTTCCGCGAGCGCATCACGTCGTGGCTCGCCGCACAGTCTCAGGGCCGGCACGCCCCGTTGCCGGTGGTGGATCACGCGCAGGCGGTCGCACTCTACCGCCGCATCCTCGCCGAGGACGGTTCGCTCAAGCATCGCGACGCCGTGCTCTACAACGCCGGCCTGCTGCTCGCCGATGGCGGGGACGCCGAGGCGGCGGTGTGCTTCCGCCGACTGCTCGCCGAGTACCCGGCCTCGGCCTACGCGCAGGAGTCCAGTCTGCGCCTGGGCGACCTCGCGTTCGACGCGGGCCGCATGGACGACGGCGTCGAACACTATGCGCGTGCCGCGCGCGGTAGTGACCCCACGCTCACCGCGATCGCGCTCTACAAGACGGGCTGGGCGCACTACAACGCCGGCCGGTTCGCACCCGCGGCCGAGGCGTTTCGCGACATGCTCGATCTCTACGCCGGTGGGGCCGGCGCGCGCGTGCAGGCCGACCTCGAACACGAAGCCGAGCAGTATTTCGTCAACTCGCTCGCTGCGTCCGGTGGCGCGGTGGCGTTCGCGCGCACGTTCCCCGCGGGAGCCGAGCGGCCTTATGAGCGGCGCGTGCTGCGTGCGATGGGGCAGCACTTCCGCCGCTACGGCGAATTCAAGGACGCCGCAGCCGCCGACCAGCTCTACCTGGCCCGCTGGCCGGCGGACCCGGCCGTACTCGACGTCGTCGGCCGCCTGGCCGAGTCGCAGCACAACGCCGAGCGGCCGGCCGAAGAGCGCGCCACGCGACTCGCGTGGGCGGACCGCTTTGCGCCCGGTGGCGACTGGGCGCAAGCGCAGTCGAGTGACTCGCTGCGCCGGGCGGGCGAGGAATTCGCGCGCTCGGCGTGGCGCAGCGAGGCGTTCGAGCACCACCGCCTCGCGCGAACGGCTGGCTCACGCGAGGAGTGGCGCGTTGCGCTCCGCCATTACGAAACACTGCTCGAGCGCTGGCCGCGGGATTCCGCAAACGCCGTCTTCGCGCTCCACGCCGGCGAAGCGAGTGCGGAACTCGGCGACCACGCGGCCGCGATCGCGCACTACCGGCACGCGGCGGCGCAGGGACGCGACAGCGTCGCCTCGCGCGCGGAGTGGCAGGTGGTCGCGGTGACCGACCACTGGTACGAGAGCACGCGAGTGGCCGCGGCCGCTCGGCCAGCACCGCGCGGCCCGGGCCGCGATTCGCTCGCGCGCGCCGTGATCCGCGAGGCCGAGTCGCTGCTGGCCCGCGAACCGCGTCACCCCAAGGCGGCCGACCTCGTCTGGCGCGAGTGCCAGCTGGCGCTGGCGCATGGCTGGAACGCTGAAGCACAGGCGGTACTCGAACGGTTCATGCGCGGCTTCCCGGGCGATGCGCGCGCGCCGCTTGCGGCAAACGAACGCGCGCAGGCGCTGTTCCGCGACGGCGCTTACACCGAAGCCGGCGACGCGTTCGAGCAAGCCCTCGCTGTTGCACGCCGCGCCGGTGCCGACTCGCTTGCACGACGCGCCGAGCAGGCACTTCCCATTTGCGCGTGGCGCGCGGCCGAGGCGGCCGTCGCGGCCGACTCCACCACGCACAGCAAGCACGCGGAATCATTCGCAGCGATCGCCAAGCGCTGGCCCGGCTACGAGTTCTCCCCTGTGGCGCAATACCGTGCCGGGCTCGCGTGGCTCGACGCCGGCCGCACCACCGACGGTGTGCGCGCACTCGCCACGCTCGCCGAGCGGTGGCCCCAGCACGCGCTGGCGCGCGAGTCGCGCGTACGCATCGCGCAAGCCTGGGAGGCCGAGCGGGACCGCGAGCGCGCATCGCTGGCGTGGGTCGAGTTCGCGCAACGTCACCCGGCCGATGCCGAGGCGGACGAAGCGTGGCTGCGCGCGGCAGATCTCGCCGACTCGGCGGGGCAGGGCCAGCGCGCCGACCAGCTGCGCGCGGACTACTTGCGGCGCTGGCCGCAGGATGAGACGGCCGCTGTCGAGATCCTGGAGCGGCTCGCGAGCCACGAGCTGGCGGCCCTTCCCCCGGGCCGGTCAGTGGGCACGCTGATGAGCACTCCGCGTGCGAGAGCTGGGGCCACCGCCCCGGCGACCCCCTACCTCGCGCAATACATGAAGCGAGTGGCCAAGACCCCTGCGGCAGCGTCAAAACCGCTCCTCGCCCAGGTCTGGTTCCGGACTGCCGAGGAGACGTTCGAGACCTATCGCTCAGTCCCCCTCACGCAGCCGCTGCCGCCCTGCATCGCCGCCAAGCAGCGCCTGCTCGACTCGGTCCTCGTCCGCTATCGCCGCACCGTGGATCTGCGAGTACCGGAGTGGTCGCACGCGGCCACCTACCGGATCGGAGAGGCCCTCGTCTGCTTCGGCGAGGCGCTGGAGAAGAGCGAACGGCCTGCCGATCTGACCGGGGACGATTTGAACGCCTACGAGAACGTGCTCCTGGAGCAAGCCATGACCTTCCACACCCAAGGCGAGAGCGTGTGGTCCGAGTTGCTGAAGAGCACCCGCGGCGGCACCTCGGACGCCTGGACCGGGCGTGCCCGGACGGCGCTGTGGTCGAGACTGGGCGACCGGTTCCTGTTCCTCGCGGAAGGCGAGTTCCCCGTCTCCGGCGAAGCGACGTCCGGTACCACGAAACGCGCAGCGGAGGTCCCGCGATGAGCCGCAAGTCGGTGCTCCCCATCGCGTGCTCGCTGGTACTAGTCGCTCATGTCGCCAGCGGCTGCGCGGGATCGGGCCGAGGCGTTCACTCGGTGGCGAGCGACGCACCGCCGTCGAGTGCCGCGGCGCAGGAACCCACCGCAGGCGAGTCACGTCTCGCGCGGAAGCACTCGCGCTCCGAGCGCACGCCGTCTCTTGTCGCGAAGGAGTCTGGCACGAGCGATGGCACGACCGCCGCGTCCGACACCGTCGAGGCCTCGTGGCGAGCACGACTCGCCCGCGAGCCCGCGGATGCCGCAGCGCTCACCCGGCTCTCCCGCCTGCTCTACGAGCAGGGTCGCCATGCCGAGGCGGTGGCCCTGCTGGAACCGTTGCGCGAGGGCCGTGTCCGGCTGGCGAGTGGCGACCGTGCGGCCGCGCTCGCCGGACTGGCAATGCACGAAGCCGCCCTGGGCCGCGACGACGCAGCACGCGTGCTGCTGGCGTCGCTGCCCGCGGACGCCGCGCCCGGCGTGGCGGCCTACCTGGCGGTGCGCGGGTTCGCCACGGATTCCGCACTCGCGGCCACCGAGCGAGCTCTCCGCGTCGCGCCAGAGAGCGCGGTGCTCCGCAACAACCGAGGCATTGCGCTGCTGCGAGCGGGCGACGCCGACGCCGCCAGTGCGGAGTTCGAGCGCGCCATCGCGCTCGATCCGGCGCGCCCCGGCCCGTACTACAACCTCGCCATCTTGGAGCGCTTCTACCGGCTCGACACGGCAACAGCACAGCGGCGGTTTCAGCAGTACTGGTCGCGTTCGCACGCCGACCCCGACAGCCTGCACGCCGAGTTGGGCCGCGGGCGCCCCGCGACCGTCGCCGAAGGGAGCGGTGAAAAATGAACGTGAGACTGGCTGGCTTTGCACACTCGCTGCTGCTGACGGCCGTACTCACGTGCGCGGGTCTGCCCGCGCGCGCGGCGGATCCCGCGACAGCCGAGTCTGCCGCGGCGAACGCACCCGCTCGCGGCAAGCCGCGCTCCGGAGTGCCGCCCACCCCGGCCGCGAAGCGCGCGCGCAGCGGAACAGCCGACGAGGCGACGCGCGGCCGGCCACGCGTCGCACCGCGCATGCTCGACGACATCCGCATCGAGGGCGAGATCCCCGTGCCCCAGGTGCTGTTCATCACCGCGCGCGACCAGCGCCGATTCATGGAGTTCCAGCATCAACGCTATCAGGTCTCG
>CAZADU010000322.1:0-5090 GCA_964483945.1 uncultured bacterium | reverse complement strand
CGGCCAGATCGCCGCGCCCCCGGTGATCTGGTTGAACGTGTGGATCGAGAACGGTGCGGTGCCGTCCGAGGCGGGCAGCAGGTCGGCGTAGATGCGCAACGTCGCACCGGCGCGCACCTCGGCGTTCTTGTCCACGCGGTGCGCCCACAGGATCTGCTCGGTCGTGGTGAGCCGTCGCGCCGTGGCTGCGTCGGGCCACACGATCTCGGGTGCCCGTGCGACCGACTCGCGAAACTCGCGCCGGCCGATGGCGAAGATGCCGCCGGAGCGGCGGATCTCGTCCTCCTTGGGCGTGAGCGGAACGGGATCGTACGTGCGGCCGCGTGTCAGGTTGGCGAGCCGGCGCGTGACCGGGTCGAACGTGAACTCGTCGCCGTCCTGCGCGTCGGCGACCGCGTCGGGGCTCTGCACCACGTGCAGCCCGAGGTTGAAGCTGTTGCGCCGGAAGATGTCGCCCATGTTGTTCCCGCACACGATGACCATCGTCAGGCCCTGCTCCTCGGCCACGCCCTTCAGCCCCGCGGGGCTCATCTCGCGCGAGCTGCCGATCGCGAACCGGTCGCCGGCGATCAGGAACGTCTCGCCGCGGTGCACGCGCGCGCGGAAGTCGGGCATCAGGTGGCGGAACGAGCCGGCCTTCCAGCGCTCATCGAGCGTGTCGAGCGACTCGCTCACGCAATCCGTCGCGGGCGTGATCTGGTCGGTGTCGATGGCGTCGAGCTTCTTGCCGGGGACTTTGGGATCCCAGAAGACGAGCGCGCGGCCGCGGACCTCGGCGGCGGACGATGCGGCGACCGTGCTGGCGAGATCCGACTCGTGCGGACCGGGCAGCGTGTCGAGCGTGAAGCCCGGCTTCAGGCGGGCGGGCAGGAGCTTGTGCATGCGTGGCTTCCCCGGCCGCGGACGGCCGCAAGAGAGTGTGGTCAGGGTGGATACGGGCGCGAGACTAGGGCGCTGCTGCGGCTCAGGCAACCGGCCATCTCCCTGCCGGCCTCCACGGCGAGCCCGCGCCGGACGCCGCGTGCCGCGAGGTGAGGAAACCGAGCGGAACCGCCGATGACACTGGGGCATACCGCAAAGCTGAGGACGTTCTCTCGAAACTCACCCTCGGGACACCATGCCTCGACTCGATGCCATCTTCAAACTCTTTGGGCAGCAGGGCGCATCCGACCTGCCGCTGACGACCGGTTCGCCACCGAAGTTCCCCATCCGCGTGCACGCACCTCGCTCGGAGGCGGCATGAGCGCGCGTGTGATCCTGACCGGTGAATTGGGGTCGTTGTCGCTGTTCGATCTGGCACAGCTCTTTCTGCTGGCCGGCAGCACCGGCACGTTGCACGTGCAGTCTTCCGGGCGGAAGGGTCACTTCCGATTCGAGCGAGGCCAGATCTGGAACGCCGTGGATGAGCGGCTGGCCGAAGGCGAGGAGGCGGCCTGCCGGCTATTCGCCTGGCGTGCCGGCACGTTCGAGTTCCGCGTCGAGCAACCGACGGGTGGGCGGACCATCCACGACAGCACCGACGGCTTGATGCTCGAGGCCGCGCGACGGCTGGACGAAGCCGGCATCACCGAGGGTGGCGAGAGCATGACCGAGACGCTGCAGGCGTGCGCCGGTCGCTTCGAGGCGCTGCGCGAGGCCATCCAGCGCATCGCCGCGGCGGCGACTTCGAGCGCCGCTGACGCGAAGACTGGTGCGCGCTTCTCGGTGCTGCGCTCGGAGGGGGATGCCTTGCTCTATCGGCCGGGGGCGCCGGTGCAGATCTCACTGAACGGCCGCTGGAGAACGCTGGCACCGGAGCCAATGGAGCCGGCGGAGTTCCTGAAGTTGTGCGCGTCGTTCTTCGACGCTACCGCCGTCGCAGGCCCCAGCGGCTCGCGCTGCCTCACGGTTCACGAGGACCGCCGCGAACTCCGGGTCACGCACCTCGTCGAACCACATGAATACCTCCTCTTGAGAGCCGGGCGAGAACACGCGGGTGGGTCCGTGCGCCTGACCGGAGATACGAAGGCGATCACAGGCCTGCTGCAGTTGCCGGCGGGACTGCTGCTCGTGGGCGCGCCCAATGCGTCGGCGGCAGCGCGCCTGCTGGAGGCGACGGTGCTCGGCCTGCTGGAGCAGCGCTCGGCCGCGGTCCTGCTCGCCACCGCCGAGCCGCCCTCGGACCGGATGGCCGGCCTCGGCCCGGTCGTGCACACCGATCGCGAGGCCCTCGAGCGCTCGCTCACGGCACTCGCACCCGATGTGGTGGCCTTCGACGTGGCCCATGCGGAGGACAGCCTTGCGGTGCTGCACCGCGTGCCTCTCGTGGTGTGCGCCGTTGTCGCGCCGGACGCTGCGAGCATGCTCACGCGCTGGCTCGCCCGACACCAGCTGACCGCGACGGACGCGAATCGTGTTCCGCTGTCCGGCGCGGAGGTCGGCGTGCTCTACACCGCCGAGGCGTCACCTTCGGCGCGCGAACTACCCGTGACCGCGGCACGCTCGCGCCCCGCCAGCCCGGCTGCGGGCGGGCGTCTGCGCGTCGTGAAACGCTCCGGCGAGACGCCGGACGATCTGGGCTCGGTCATCGAGGGCCTGCGCCGCGATCTCCGGGAGGCCGCGTAGGTTCCTCGGGGAACTCCGCCGCGGGATGTCGCCTCGCTTGGGGATGGCGGCTGGAGTTGCGGTCAGCCTTCAGCCGCGACCGCTCCGTGCCGATGACTTCCTCGCGATAGGCCCGGCCCCGTCCGGATGGCGGATACCGGTCCCTCCTTCCTCATGGAGCTGTCCCTGATGAACACGCGTCCGATCCTCGTGGGTGAACTCGGCCTGCTGTCGCTGTTCGACCTTGTGCAGTTGTTCGTGCTGAACGGTGCGACCGGAACGCTGCGCATGGCTTCCGCTGGCCGCCAAGGGAGCATCCGGTTCGAACGCGGTCAGGTGGCTGGCGCCTTGGACGATGTGGGCCCGGACGGGCTCGAATCGGCCTACCGGCTGTTCACCTGGCGTGCGGGTACGTTCGCGTTCAGCGTCGGCACTCCGGGTGGGGGCCGCACGATCGAGGAGAGCACCGAGGGGCTGATGCTCGAGGCGGCGCGCCGGATGGACGAATCGGGGGCGACGCACGCTAGCCCGTTCCACACCACGACGCTCCAGGCGAGAGTCCAGGCCCTGGCCGCGTGGCGTGTCGCGCTCGAGCGCGTGGCACCCGGCATCACCGCGCCGTTCGTGGAACCGCAGCCGGCCGAGCCGGGAGCCGCACCCGAGCCGCAGGCGGCCGCCGAGGACGAGAGCGCCCCGGATCTGAAGATCGTGAAGCCCCCGAAGGGGACGTCCGGCGGCCCCAAGCGCCGCCGAGGCAAGCGCTACCGCGACGCGGCCTGAGCCCGCGCCAAGATCGCGCGCGAACTCCCGTCCCACTCAGCGCACGGTCGCAGAGCTCGCGGCCACTTCGGCATCCAGGCCGAGTCCGCGATGCAGCAGACGCACAACGCGTGCAGCCTCGCGTTCGGCGATGACGAATGACAGGTTCACGCGCGAAGCGCCCTGCGAGATCATCTCCACCGGCACGCCGACGCCACCCAGCAGCGTGAACACGTGGCCGGCCAGCCCCACCTGTGTGGGTGCGCCCTCGCCCACCACGGCCACCACGGCGAGCCCTTCGCGCACGTCGACGCGGCCGATGGATGCCAACTCGGCGAGCGCGGGTGCGATTCGGCTCGTGTCATCCACGGTGACCGAGATCGACACCTCGGAGGTGGTCACGAGATCCACCACCACGTGGTGGCGGCCGAACACCTCGAAGACTCGCGCCAGGAAGCCGTGCGCGAGCAGCATGCGCGTCGAGGCGATGGTGATCGCGGTGATGCCGGGCTTGGAGGCGATCGAACGCACTCGCCAGCCTTCGGGCTCGGGTTCGGCGGTCGCCGTGATGAGCGAGCCGGGGTCGTCGGGGCGCGCCGTGTTCAGGATGCGCACCGGGATGCCGCGCTCCATGGCGGGGATCAGCGTCTTCGGGTGCAGCACACGAGCGCCGAAATAAGCCAACTCGCACGCCTCGGCGAACGACAGCCGGGGCACGGGCCTCGCCTCGGGCACGACACGCGGGTCGGCGGACAGCATGCCACTGGTGTCGGTCCAGATCTCGATGACCTCTGCCTGTAGCGCCGCGCCGATCAATGCGGCCGAGTAGTCCGAACCGCCTCGGCCCAGCGTGGTGACGCGCTGGTCGAGCGTGCGCCCGAGGAACCCGGTCACCACCGGCACGTCGTCACGGCGCGCGAGACCGCGCGCCAGCAGCGCGGCCGCCTCGGGCAGCGGTGAGGCCTGGCCGAAGCGGTCGTCGGTGACCATGCCCGCCTCCCCCGCGAACACATCGCGCGCCCGTGTGCCACGCGCGGTGAGCGCCGCGGCGAAGATCAGTGCCGCGAGCCGCTCGCCGTGGGCGAGCAGCCGGTCGCGATGCTCGCGCGACGGCGCCGCACCCGCAGGCAGTGCTCCGACATCGGCGGCGAGGTCCTCCAGCCGCGGCTGCAGCAATTCCGCGGCCAGTCCCAGCGCGATCGCGTGCTCACGATGGCGCGTGATCAGGCGCGCCAGAAGATCGGCGCGCGCGGCGTCGGGTCGGCACGCTTCCACAAGCAGGTTGGTCACGCCCGAAAGCGCGCTCACCACCACGATGGGGTCCTGTGCAGCGGCCGTGCGCACGATGCGGAGCGCCTGCTCGGCGTTCGCGGCAACGCCCACCGAGGTGCCACCAAACTTGAGGACCTTCATGCATGCCTCCGTTCACCTCGCCGCGGCGAGCCCCTTGCGAATGGTCTCCATGCGCGCCACAAGGTGCGCACGCCCGACGCTGTCCGTGAGCGCCGACTGCAACACATAGTCCACCGCGTCCGGGTTGCGTCCGATGCGCGCCAGCACATACTGCGCCACACGCGGGTCCAGCAGCATCGTCTCGACCACGCGTGTGCGCATCGAGTCATTCTCGACCATGCGCTGCGTCATGTCCGAGGCGAACACCGGGTCGGACGCGATTGCCGTCATCACCTGTTCGCGTACCTTCGTGCTCTTCGTCATCTGGGTCACCACGTCCTGCGCACAGCCCGCCA
>CAZADU010000321.1:0-1585 GCA_964483945.1 uncultured bacterium | reverse complement strand
CGGGCGGCGAGCCGTGACGCGCACGAGCGCACCGGGCTGCCGCGAACCGCACGCTTCCCGCTGGCGGTGGCCGAGCACCGCCGCTAACGTCTACCGGACATCCGCACCCATCCCACCCGCGCCGGAGGACGCCGTGCCCCAGGAGCTCTATCCCGTCCCGCCCGCGCTGAGCGCGCGCGCGCACGTCCGCTCGATGGAGCAGTACGAGGCCATGTACCGGCGATCGATCGAGGAGCCGTCGCCGTTCTGGGCCGAGCAGGCCGAGGCGCTCGATTGGTTCCATCCGTGGCACCAGGTGTTCGATGCCGACTATGAGGCGGTGGACTTCGCCTGGTTCCTTGGCGGACGACTGAACGCGTGCTTCAACTGCGTGGACCGTCATGTCGACCGCCACGGCGAGCGGACTGCCATCGTGTGGGCGGGCGACGAACCCGGCA
This sequence comes from uncultured bacterium, assembly GCA_964483945.1. Classification (GTDB taxonomy): domain Bacteria; phylum Eisenbacteria; class RBG-16-71-46; order RBG-16-71-46; family RBG-16-71-46; genus JAIOPA01. The sequence goes on along the minus strand of CAZADU010000321.1, from coordinate 1,148 downwards.
CTTACCGCCACATCACCTACCGCGAGCTCAAGCACGAGGTCTGCCGACTCGCCAACGTGCTGCTGGCACACGGCGTGCGCAAGGGTGATCGTGTCTGCCTCTACATGCCGATGATCCCCGAGACCGCGTACGCCATGCTGGCGTGTGCGCGAATCGGCGCGGTGCATTCCGTGGTGTTCGGCGGGTTCTCGGCGGAATCACTGCGCGACCGCATCCTCGACGCCGGCTGCAAGGTGCTGATCACCGCCAATGAAGGGCTGCGCGCTGGCAAGAGCATCCCGCTCAAGGCCATCGCCGATCAGGCTCTCGAGCGGCTCGACCTGGTCGAGACCGTGCTGGTGGCGCGCCGCACCTCGCGCGACGTGCCGATGAAACCGGGGCGCGACCACTGGCTGGACGACGAGATGAAGCGGCAGCGCAGCACGTGCACGGTGGAGTGGATGGGGGCCGAGGACCCGCTGTTCATCCTCTACACGTCGGGCAGCACGGGTAGACCCAAGGGCGTGCTGCACACGACCGGCGGCTATCTGGTCTACGCCGCGTTCACGCACAAGCTGGTGTTCGATTACCACGACGGCGACGTCTACTGCTGTGCCGCCGACGTGGGCTGGATCACCGGGCACAGCTACATCGTGTACGGCCCGCTCGCGAACGGTGCGACCACGGTGATGTTCGAGTCCACACCGGTCTACCCCGACCCGGGCCGCTATTGGCGCATGGTGGACGACCTCGGCATCAACATCTTCTACACCGCGCCCACGGCGCTGCGCGCCATCGCGCAATCCGGCGACGAGCACGTGAAGCGATACTCACGAAAGAGCCTGCACCTGCTCGGATCTGTCGGCGAGCCGATCAACCCCGAGATCTGGCGCTGGTACCACGACGTCGTCGGCGACGGGCGCTGCGCGGTGGTGGACACGTGGTGGCAGACCGAGACCGGCGGCATCCTGATCACACCGCTGCCGGGCGCCACCCCCACCAAGCCGGGTTCGGCCACGTTGCCGTTTTTCGGCGTGAAACCGCTGGTCGTCGATCCCGAGAGCGGGCGCGTGCTCGAAGGCAACGGCGTCTCGGGCGCATTGTGCCTGGAGTCATCGTGGCCCGGGCAGGCGCGCACGGTGTGGGGTGACCACCAGCGCTTCAAGGAG
>CAZADU010000320.1:0-1711 GCA_964483945.1 uncultured bacterium | reverse complement strand
GGCCCGGCTTGGGCAGGGCCACAACGCTCAAGACCGACGAGGAGTCCGTGATCGTGCCGAGGAACCCCGGCATGCCCTGGGCACGAGGACGCTCCGCGCACGCGAGCGTGCTGGCGAGTGTGATCACGGCCGTGAGTGTTGCGCGAAGGACGAACCGCGTGCCGCCGATCGGGGCGTGCTCATGCAAGCGGCCCCGAAGCCGAGCCATACAGGTGCTCATCATGCAATCCATCCTATCACGCGTGGAAAGAATGCTTCGTGAAGTCGATGTCATCACGAGGCGTGTTCGCGAAATGCAATGCAGGTGCGCTGGAGTCGCGAACGGTTCACTGCAAGACACGGACCGGGAACGCCGGTCCGAGCTGTTGGATCTCGTGATCGCCAGCGCTCTCTCTCGCCACTGCTTCGCTCTCTCTCTCCGGGGGAACACCATGTCGCGTCAGACCGAACAGCTCAGCGCGCCGGAGGATCCGGCCCAGGAGGCGCCCGCCCACAAGCGCCGCAATGTCACACTCCTACTGTTGTCGGCCCTGCTCGCATGCTGCTACAGCCCCAAGCTCGTGCGCGCCGAACAGATCGTCTACGTCGATGCCGGGCACCCGAGCGCTTCTGCGGACGGCCCAGGCACGCCCGCGACGCCCTACCGAACCATCACCGAAGCGCTCACCGCTCACCCCGATGCCGGCGTCACGGTGGTCGTGCGCTCCGGCATCTACCGCGAGCGCGTGTCGGTACCCGCCTCGGGCACCGAGACCAGCCCCATCGTGATCCGCGCCCAAGGGGAAGTGATCGTGGATGGTGCGGAGGACATGAGCTGGTCCGGTTACTTCTCGCAGTTGGCCGGTGACGCCTGGGTGGCGCCCTCGGTAGGCGTTGCCGTCAAGCAGGTGTTCGCGGATGGCGCGCGGCTGTCCAACTCGCTGCAGACCGACCCGGCGCTCGTCGAACCCGGTGCCTTCGGCTGGTTCTCCGGAGTGGGACTGGTCGTGAACGTGGGGGGCGGCAACCCTGCCAGCCATGGGCTCGCGGTGAGCATCCGCTCGCACGGGTTCCTGCTCAACGGCCGCAGCCATGTGGTGATCGAGGGCTTCACCATCACGCGCTCCGAGAGCAAGGGCATCGAGGTGGTGAACGCCACCGGTGTGAAGCTGCGGAACAACGTCATCTCGCAGTCATTCGCCGGCGGTATCGCGGTGGAGAACTGCTCGCAGATGCTGGTGCAGGGCAATCGCGTGAGCGACAACAACCACCACGGCATCGAGTTCCGTGGCGGCGTGACGGAGTCCGTGATCGAACGGAACGAATCGTTCGGCAACGCGCACGCGGGGCAGGCCTGGGCCACCGGGATCTACTTGGCCGGCTCGGCCGGCAACACGATCCGTTCGAACCGCACGCACCATAATCAGGACAGCGGCGTCGAGATCCAGTCCGGTTCAAGCGAGAGCCTCGTGCTCCAGAACGCCTCGTGGAGCAACGGGGACCATGGCTTCGCGCTGCTCTTCGCCACCGGAACGCGGCTGCTCAACAATACCGCGTGGGGCAATGACACCGAGGGGTTCTCGGTGGAGGGTAGCTCGACCGGCACGCTGATCCGCAACGGCATCTCGGTCAATCTGTCGCTCGATCCGGGCTCGTACTGCCTGTTCGTGGACACGAGCTCGCTGCCCGGCTTCGATGCCGACCATGACATCTATTGGAACATCGCGGACCA
>CAZADU010000319.1:0-6146 GCA_964483945.1 uncultured bacterium | reverse complement strand
TATCCGCGCGACGGCCGCGGCGACATCAACTGGGCGAACGAGGTGTACGTGGTGCCGGCGGGTGGCGGGAAGGCTCGCAGCGTGACGCGGGGGTTCGACCGCGTCGTGTTCCACTCGCAGTGGTTCGCGGACGGCAAGCGCCTGCTGGTCGCGGCCAACGACAGGACCACCACGGGTGTGTGGGTGCAGCCGCTGGAGGGTGCCGCGCAGCGACTTCCGCTCGGGGACTTGGTTGTGAACGGTGCCTACAGCTATGAGATCGACGCCGGCCGCACCGGCCGCATCGCGTTCATGGCCACGTTGCCGGACCGGCCGGCTGAGCTGTACGTGATGGACACGCCGCAGTCGAAACCGCGGCGGCTCACGAAGTTCAATGCGTGGGCTGACAGCGTGAGCTTCGGCCGCATGGAGCGCGTGACATGGAAGACGCACGATGGGATGGAGGCGGACGGGGTGGTGGTCTACCCGCCGGCGTTCGACCCTGCCCGGCCGCACCCGCTGGTGCTCACCATCCACGGCGGGCCGACCTCGGCGTCCAAGACCAACTTCGCGGGTATGCCGCAGTTGATGGCCGCCGAGGGCTGGGTGGTGTTCATGCCGAACTATCGCGGGAGCGACAACCTCGGCAACCAGTACCTGGCCGCGATCCAGGGCGATTGGGGCGCCGGCCCGGGCCGCGACGTCATGGCCGGTGTGGCCATGATGCGTGCGAAGCCAGGTGTGGACCCGAAGCGCACCGCAGTGACGGGCTGGTCCTACGGCGGCTACATGACGTCGTGGCTGCTGGGGAATTACCCTGACGAGTTCACGGTCGGCATGGCGGGCGCGCCGGTGACGAGCTGGGAGGACCAGTACAACTTCTCCGACGGCAACGTCGCCAATCGCTACGTCATGGGCGGCTCACCGTGGACGGGGGATCGGGCACGTCTCTATCGCGAGCAATCGCCCATCACGTACGCGACGAAGATCAAGGCCCCGACGCTCATCATGAGCCACATCGAGGACTTCCGCGTGCCGCCCACGCAGGCGATGGCGCTCTATCGGGCGCTCCGCGACAACGGCGTCGAGACCGAGTTCATCGCGCTGCCGGGCCGTACGCACAACCCGACCGACCCGGCGAACGCGCGCGAACGCACGCGGCTGTGGGTGGACTGGGTCAAGCGTCACCTGGGCGACACGCCGCCCGTGCCGTGAGGGGCCCTTCGCGACTCAGGCGGTCGGTGACTGCTCCGGCAGCGGCGACGGAGTACCGCGCTTCGGCTTCCGGCGAGCGACCAGCCACTTCTGCAACCCGTCCATGTACGTGTAGAACACCGGTGTGACGTAGAGCGTGACGATCTGTGAGAACGCCAGTCCGCCGACCACCGCGAGGCCGAGCGGCTGGCGGGACTCCGCACCCGCGCCGAGCCCCAGCGCGATCGGCAGCGTGCCCATCAGTGCGGCCATCGTGGTCATCATGATGGGTCGGAAGCGCACGAGACACGCCTCGACGATGGCCTCGTGCGCCGATTTGCCGGCGTCGCGCTCGGCATCGAGCGCGAAGTCGATCATCATGATTGCGTTCTTCTTGACCAGCCCCACCAGCAGGATCACGCCGACGAACGCGTATACTGACAACTCGACGCGGAAGATCGCCAGCGTCAGTAGAGCGCCGAAGCCGGCGAACGGCAATCCGGACAGGATCGTGAGCGGGTGCACGAAGCTCTCGTAGAGCACGCCGAGCACCAGGTAGATCACCAGCACCGCGACGAGCAGCAGCAGTGTGAGGCCGCTCTGGCTCGACTGGAATGCCTGTGCCGTGCCGGAGAACGCGGTGGAGATGTCGGACGACAGTACGTTGCGCGAGATGGTCTGCACTTCCGAGACGGCCTCGGACAGGCCCACGCCCGGCTTCACGTCGAACGATAGCGTCACGGCCGGCATCTGCCCGGAGTGGCTCACGGTGAGCGGACCCAGCCCCGAGCTCAGCGTGGCCACGGCGCCGATCGGCACCAGCGGGCCGCGCGATGAGCGCACGTTGAGCAGCCGCAGCGCCGAGACGTCGCGCTGGTACTGGGGCAACAGCTCGAGCACGACCCAGTACTGATTGCTGGGTGTGAAGATGGTGGAGACCTGACGCGAGCCGTAGGCGTCGTAGAGCGCCTCGTCCACCTGGCGCGGCGTCACTCCGAGCGCGGCGGCGCGCTCGCGGTCCAGGTGCACCCGGATCTCGGGATTCTTGATGAGCAGGTCACTGGTGATGTTGTCGAGCCGATCGGATGCCTTGAGCGCGGACTCCAGCTTTCCAGCATTCTCGTAGAGGGAGCCGAGCTCGCTGCCCTGCAGTGTGAACTGGTACTGGCTCTTGGCGAACCGGCTGCCGATGCGCAGCGGCGGCGGATTCTGCAGGAACACGCGCATACCCGGCACGGCGTTGAGCTTGGGTCCCATCGAGCGGGCGAGGGCGTCGGCGCCGAGCCTGCGCTCGTGCCGCGGCTTCAGTCGGATGACGAGGCGGCCCTGGTTGCCGCTGCCGCCACCGCCGCCTCCCGCGGCGCCCACGGAGGACATGAAGCCGGCCACGTTCTCGTCCTTGGACAGGATCGCCGCGACCTGCTGCTGCATGCGCACCATCGCCTCGAACGAGGTGCCCTCAGCCGCTTCGGTCGTGCCGGTGAGCTGGTCAATGTCCTCGGTGGGGATGAAGCCCTTGGGGATCCACGACCACAGCCACACGGTGCCCACGAGGATCGCCGCGGAGAACACCAGTGCCGAGCGGCGATGCGCCATCACCCAGTGAAGCGTGCGCTTGTAGAACGCGAGCGCTCGCTCGAACAACGACTCGCTCCAGCGCAACAGCGGGTGGCTCGAGTGTTCGTGGCCGGACTTGAGGAAGCGGCTCGCCATCATGGGTGTGAGCGTGAGCGAGACGAACCCGGAGATGAGGATGGCAACGCTGATCACCACGGCGAACTCGCGGAACAAGCGGCCGAGCAGCCCGCCCATGAGCAGCACGGGGATGAACACCGCCACCAGGGAGACCGTCATGGACACGATCGTGAATCCGATCTCGCGTGAACCGTCGAGAGCCGCCTGCATCGGGCTCTTGCCCATCTCCATGTGGCGGACGATGTTCTCGAGCATCACGATGGCATCATCCACGACGAAGCCCACCGACAGCGTCAGCGCCATGAGCGACAGGTTGTCGAGGCTGAAGCCGAGCGGGCGCATGACGGCGAACGTGCCGATGATCGAGAGCGGCAGCGCCAGGCTGGGGATCAGCGTGGCCGACGCATTGCGCAAGAACAGGAAGATGACCAACACGACCAGCACGAGCGTGAGCAACAGCGTCATCTGCACATCATCCACCGAGTGCCGGATCGAGATGGAGCGGTCATTCAAAGTCTCGATCTGGACCGAACCCGGCAGCTGTGGGCGGAGGGTCTTGACCATCTCGTGCACCGCGTCCGCGACGCGCACCGTGTTCGTCCCCGGCTGGCGGTTGATGGCCAGCACGATGGCGCGCCGGCCATTGAACCAGCTGGCCACACGGCTCTCCTGCACGCCGTCCTGCACCTGGCCGAGGTCGCTGAGACGCACGAGCGCGCCGTCCTGTGCCTTGATGACGAGGTCACGGAACTCCGCGGCGCTCTCGAGTTGCCCCTCGGAGCGAAGTGTCACCGCCTTGTCGGGACCCCACAGCACGCCGGTCGGCAGGTTGACGTTTCCCGAGGAGATGGCGTCCGAGACCTGGTCGATGCCCACGCCGCGCGCGGCGAGCGCCTGCGGATCGAGCTGGATGCGTACCGCGTACTTCTGTGAGCCGTAGACCTGCACCTGTGCGACCCCCGTCACGGTCGAGAGCCGCTGCGCGAGATGGGTCTGTGCGTACTCGTCCAGCGCCGGCAATGGCAGTACGTCGCTCGTCAGCGCGAGGAACAGGATGGGCGAGTCGGCGGGATTCGATTTGTTGTAGGAGGGCGGCAGCGTGCCCTGCGGCAACTGGCGCAGCGTCTGCGCGATCGCGGCCTGCACGTCCTGTGCGGCGGCATCGATGTCGCGATCGAGAGAGAACTGCAGCGTGATATTGGCGCTGCCGAGCACGCTGTTCGAGGTCATCGCCTCGAGACCGGCGATGGTGCTGAACTGCTTCTCGAGTGGCGTGGCCACGGCCGCGGCCACGGTCTGCGGGCTGGCGCCCGGAAGGCTGGCGCGCACGTTGATGACGGGGTAGTCCACACTGGGCAGGTCGCTCACCGGTAGCTGCGGGTAGGCGAGCGCGCCCAGCAGCACGACGCCGAGCATGATGAGCGTCGTGGCGATCGGCCGCCGGATGAACGGCGCTGCGACGTTCATCGTGAACCACCCGCCGGGGCGGCCGCCTCCCGCCCAGCCGGCACACGGATGCTGGCGCGCGCGCCGGGGGAGAGCCGCATCTGCCCATCGGTCACCACCGTCTCGCCGGGCTTCAAGCCCGAGGTGATCACCGAGAACTCGCGCCAGGTGCGCGACACCTGCACGGGCCTCATCTCGACCGTGGTGTCGGCGTTCACCACGTAGCAGAAAGGACCCTGCTGCGAGTTGCCCACGGCCGCGGTGGGCACGACCGTGGCGCCGGGCTCGTCGTGGAGCCGCAGCCGCACCCGCACGAATTCACCCGGCCACAGTGCGCCGTCACGGTTGGGGAACTCCCCCTTGAGCAGCACGGTGCCCGTGGCCTCGTCCACCTGGTTGTCCACGAACGCGAGCCGTCCCAGCGACCACGTGGTGTCGGCAACACCCTCGGCCACCAGCACGCGCACGCTCGCGCTGCGTTCGCGTCGCAGCGCGTCAAGATCGGCCTGCGGTATCGAGAAGCGCACACGGATCGGACGCAGCTGGTGGATCGTGACGACCGGGTTCTCGGCATCGTCCGCTTTGACCACGTCGCCCACGTTCACGTTGAGCCGGCCTGTGCGCCCGCCAATCGGGGCACGTACGGTGGCGTTGGCGAGGTCGAGCCGCGCCATGCCGAGCGCGGCGGAGTCCGCCATCACCGAAGCATCGAGGGCGTCTGCCGCATTGCGTTTGTCCTCGAGTTCACTGCTGGAGAGCAACTGCTGCCGTGCGAGTGTCTCGGCGCGTTCCAGCTCGAGCCTCGCGCTGCGGGCCTGCGCGCGGTCGCGCGCGAGCACGGCCGCAGCCTGTGCGGCACTTGCCTCGAACGACCTCGAATCCAGATGCATCAGCACCGCACCCTCGCGCACCTCGTCGCCCTCGCGGAACGCGATGCGCGTGACGAGCCCGCCGACCTGCGCGGTGACATCGGCCGAGGCCACGGGCTCCACCGTGCCGGTGGCTTCCCATTCCCACGGCACGGTGCGGCGTTCGGCTTGGGCGACCGCGACCGGCACCCGCGTGGGTCGGCGGGATGGCGCGGAAGTACAGCCCGCGGCGATCGAGCCGCCGACGAGCAGGACGATGACGAGCGTGTGACGGGCGGAGCGATCGGCGGCAGGGAAGAAGCTGGGCACGTGGTGGGTCCGGAGTGGAGGGAGAGTTTCCGGTGGCACGGAACGGTGGCAGATCGGCTCATGATTCAAGCACGCGCGCCCGGACGGTACCAGCGCGCGAACGCCCGTTCGCTCGCCGCGGCACAGCCCGGTGCCAGAGGAGCCGCCGCGCCGGGAAGCGAAGGTGCCGCGCTGGGACCCGGTCGCGCCCCTCGGGCCCGGCAGCGGATAGGGTGGTTTCGTCCTGAATCCTGAGTCCTGAGTCCAGTCCCGTTCGCACAGGAGCCCCGCCGATGAACAAGGTGATCCCACTGGCCCTCGTGTGCCTCGCCCTTGCCCCGCGGAGTTCAGCAGCCGCGGAACCGCGCGGAGCATTCGTCGTCACGCTCGGCCGCGACACCACCAGCGTCGAGCGCTACACGCGCGAACGCGACCGATTGGTGGTCGAGATGGTCGGCCGCTCGCCTCGCGTCCTGCGCCGTACTTTCACCTATACCTATGCCAAGGGCGCGCTCGCGAACTTCGAGATGGTCGTCGTGCCGCCTGGCTCGGAAGTCCCCACGCAGCGCATCCAGGGAGTGGTGGACGGGGACTCGCTCCGCACCGAGACGCAGACGGGCACCGCGGCGCCATTGCGAACCGCCGTTCACTTCCCCAAGGGGGCCCTGCTCGTGG
>CAZADU010000318.1:0-2541 GCA_964483945.1 uncultured bacterium | reverse complement strand
GCCCGCCGTCCCGAGGAGATCCTCGGCGGTGTGGCGAACGTGGAAGGCTTGCTGCAGCGCGCTCAGGACGAGTTCCGCGCCGGCAGGCGCGACAGTGCGTCGCAGGCGCTTGTCGAGGCGGCGCTGGCTCACGAACGGCTCGGCCGGCTCGACAGCGCGGCCACGATCTTCAGGAGCCTCGGCCGCGGCGCGAACGCCCCGATCGGCGTGATGGAGCTGTGGCTTGCCAACTGCGAGAAGCGCGCCGACAAGCCCGAAGGGTCGCAGGTGGCCTGCGAACTCGGCGACCGTGCCCTCAACGATGGCCAGGAGTCCCAGGCCCGCCACTGGTTCGAGCAGGCGCTCTTGATCGACCCTTCGCATGACACGGCGAGCCGCCGGCTGCAGCGCATGGCGAGCAAGCTGGGCACGGGCGCGACCTCGCCGCCGGCACCCGCGGCTCCCGAGGGCGGCCGCGTGGCCGTGGCCGTGGGGCGTGGCCAGGCGGTGACGTTCGATCTGCAGGGCCTTCTTCAAGAGTTCCAGCGTGGGGTCGAGTCCCAATTGGAAGGCGATGCGCAGGGGCATTACGATCTGGGCATGGCGTACCGGGAGATGGGTCTGCACGACGAGGCGATCGGGGCGTTCCGTACTGCGGAGCGCGACCCGCGCCTGGCGCAACGTGCCCGCGAGATGACCGGCCGCAGCCTGTCCGATTCCGGTCGCTACGAGGACGCGGTGCGGGAGTTCGAGAGTGCGCTGCAACTGGAGACACTGGACGCCGCGGCCGAGGCTGAGTTGCGCTATCAGATGGCGATGAGCCTCGCAGCCTCCGGCGCGATGCCGGACGCCATGGCGCAGATGGAGATCGCGGACATGCGGTTCCCCGGACGGCCGGACATCCAGCAGCGGCTGGCGGAGTGGCGCCGCGCCTTCGGGCAGGCGGCATGACCTCCTCGCGGCCCCCGCTCAAGGGCGGCCGGCGGCTCGAGCTGCACGCGCACACGCACTACAGCGACGGCCAGTTGTCGCCCGCGGCACTCGTCTCGCTCGCCGTCGAACGCGGACTGTTCGCGCTCGCGGTGACCGACCACGATTCCATCGAGGGCATCGCCGAGGCGCAGGTCGCGGCGGGCGGGAACCTCGAGGTGGTGCCGGGCATCGAAGTGTCCTCCTCGCTCGAGGGTCACGACGTGCACGTGCTGGGTTACTTCGTGGATACCGCGCACGAACCGTTGCGCAAGCGCCTGGTCCGGTTTCGAGACGAGCGACGCGAGCGTGCACTGGCGATCCTCGAGCGGCTGGCCGCGCTTGGGCTCCCGGTTTCCGCCGACGAGGTGTTCGCCGCCGCGGGCCCCGGCGTGGTGGGGCGTCCTCACATCGCGAACGCCCTCTTGCGCGCGGGCCACGTGCCCAGTCTGGATGCCGCGTTCCAGCGGCTACTCGGTGCACGCGGAACGGCGTTCGTGCCGCGGCCCGCGTTCGCGTCGGTCGAGGCGGTGCGCATGATCCGCGAGGCCGGGGGTGTGGCGGTGCTCGCGCACCCGGGAGCGCTGGCGCGAAGACTGGTCGAGCAACTCGCCGAGGCGGGGTTGGGCGGCGTCGAGGTGTGGCACCCCCAGCATGGCGTTGCGGCGCAGCGGGCCTGGTACGAGGTGGCCGAGCAGCTGGAGCTGGTGGCGAGCGGGGGGTCGGACTTCCACGGTCTGCATCGCGGTGCAGGACTCGGCGAGATGCCGGTGCCCGAGCGCGTGCTCGAGTCGTTGCGCGCCCGCGCCGCTTCCGCCGCGCGCTGAGTCGCTCCCCCAGCGGTCCCCCGCAGGCCAGCGGCGTTCATTGACGCGCGCGCGAGCACGTCACTATCTTCCGGCATCCCCGTCCCGCGCGCCCCCCGGAGATCCGCCCATCCGCCGCCTCGCGCTGTCCGTGCTGTTCGCCTGCGCCATCGCACCCCCGCTGCGGGCGCAGGAGCCACCGCTCGACGTCCGCTCGCTGCCCGAGTGGTTCGGCTCGCCTGGAATGCCGGGTGCGGTGGACGACCTGCACATGGGCACCGGATTGCCGCATGCCTGGATGGGACTGCTGGCGGGCGGCGTGCGCTATCGGGACGGTCTGTTGCCTGCATTTGCGCCGTGGCCCGGCCTCGACGAGGTCGCCACGCCGTTGGCGTGGTACGACTCGGCGGCGGTGGCGGTGGGCGAGGACGCCGCATGGAACGGCTTCTCGGCGTCACTCGTCGAGCTGCGCACGTTTTCGCGCCCGCCTCGCCGTCGCCAGCCACGCGCCGCGTTCACCTATGTGAACGGCAGCTCGGCCGTGGACCGCACGACGATGTTCGTGCAGCGCGGCACTGAAGACGGCTGGTTCCGGGCCGGCACCACCAGCGAGGAGCGTGCGGGTTCGGGCTTGCTCGAGGCCTCCGGGCAGCACGTCTGGTTCGCGGAGCTGGGGCTGCGACGCAGCGCCCACACGCTGTCGGGTGCGTTCTCGCAGCGCGGCCTCGCCGGCGCCACGCGCGCGGACGTGCAGTACGTGGACCTGGTCGGCGGCGTGCGGCCCCCG
>CAZADU010000317.1:0-1902 GCA_964483945.1 uncultured bacterium | reverse complement strand
GCTGTGCGTGACGCCCTCGATGTAGTCCGAGAGCCCGTGCGCGAAATCGTACAGGGGGTAGATGCACCAGCGGTCGCCGGTGTGATGGTGCGAAGCGTGCCGAATGCGGTAGAGCACCGGGTCTCGCAGCCAGACATTGGGTGCCGACATGTCGATGCGGGCGCGCAACGTTCTCGAGCCGTCGGGGAACTCGCCAGCGCGCATGCGTGCGAACAGGTCGAGGCTCTCGGCCACGGTGCGGTTCCGCCACTGGCTCTCCTCGCCGCCTTCGCCCGGGGCGCCCCGCATGCGATCCACTTCTTCTGCACTGTGGTCACAGACGTACGCTCGGCCGGCCTCGATCAGCCGCATCGCGAATGCATGCAGCGCTTCGAAGTAGTCGGAGGCTCGGAAGGTCTCGAGCTCGCGGCCGCCCGCGTCCGCGGCTCGTGTCGCGGGCAGGTGGAAGTCAGCTCCGCGGGCCACGGGGGACGCGCCCGAAGGCTTGAAGCCTAGACAATGCTCGGCCCAGCCGGAAATGAGCCAGCGCACGTCGGCGACGATGGACTCCTCGTACTCGACCTCCTCCTTGGCGGGGTTCGTGTCGTCCATGCGCAGGTTGCAGATCCCGCCGAACTGGAGGGCGACGCCGAAGTTCAGGCAGATGGCCTTGGCGTGCCCGATGTGGAGATAGCCGTTAGGTTCGGGTGGGAAGCGCGTCACCACCTGATGCGCCCGTCCTGCGGCGAGGTCGCTCTTCACGATCTCGCGGATGAAGTCCTCGCGTTCGGTGCCGGCGCCGGCGGTGGTCGTGATGTCGCTCATGGGCGGCTTCTCGCGGCTGGAGGAACCCCGGCGGACCGGGGACGAGACAGGTCGATCATGGAAGTAACGCCATCCGCGCGCGGCTGTCCAGCGGAGTCGCAGTCGCCCGCGGTGGCGGGTCCGGACGGCTGCTGTGGCCGCGCACGCAGCCCTGGCCCGTCTCGGGCCGAAGTCTCCTGCAACTCCACAGGGCTACGGGAAGCTGTGCTAGCGTTCCCGGCTGTTCCCGTGCATTCCCCGTAGCGTCGGCCGTTCCCGGAGGTCCTTCATGCGTCCGCGTGCCCTCACCGCGTTTCTCGCCGTGGCCGCCGTCCTTGCCACGACCGCCGCGCTCGCCGCCGAACCCTACACCCTCGACGTGGCGAGGAAGCTCGTCGGACTCTCGGCTCCTCGCGTCGCACCCGACGGCCAGTCCATCGCATTCATGGTATCCAAGCCGAACCACGAGGCCAACCGCACCGAGACCGAGCTGTGGCTCGCCGACGCCACGACGGGAGAGACGAGGCCGCTGACGTTCGAGCGCCACTCGGTGTCGTCGCCCACGTGGTCGCCGGACGGCGGCACGCTCGCGTTCCTGTCGCCGGACGACAAGGACAAGTCCCAGGTCTGGTTGCTACCCATGCGCGCCGGTGAACCACGCCGGCTCACGCGCGCACCCATGGGCGTGGACCACTTCTCGTGGCGGCCGGACGGACGCGCCATCGCGTTCGCCACCGCCGACACGCTTCCGGTCCGCACCGGCGAGCAGAAGTTCGTCGGCGCGTTCAAGGTCGAGGACGAGGACCTGTTCCTGCGCCGGGAGATCACCCCGTGGCACCTCTGGGTGCAGGAACTGGACGGCCCAGCCCGCCGCGTCACGAGCGGCTCGTGGTCGCTGGAGTTCTCGCTTCCGCCGGGCTCCCCGCCGTCGCGCCTTGCATGGTCACCGGACGGGAAGAGCATCGCGTTCGCGCGCGTGCCCGCACCGCAGAGCGGGCGGCTGGATTCGGTGAGCGTCGCCGTCGTGGACGTGGCGAGCGGTGCGGTCCGCGCGCTCACCGGGGCGACACGGTTCGAGAGCAACCCCGTGTGGTCGCCGGACGGCAGCCGGCTCGCCGT
>CAZADU010000316.1:0-1901 GCA_964483945.1 uncultured bacterium | reverse complement strand
GTAGTCGCACAAGCGGTGGAATCATGCGCTCATGCGCCGTGGCACCTGTCGTTCTACAACGCGATCGCCGGTGGGCCGGCGCGCGGGCAGTGGATCGTGAACGACTCGAACGTGGACTGGGGTCAGGGCCTGATCGCGCTGCGCGAGGAACTCGACCGGCGCGGCATCACGCGCGTGCACCTCGCCTACCACGGCACCGCCGAGCCCGGCGTGTATGGCATCGACTATGTGCCCTACCGGGGCGGTAATCCGGGACCCGAAAGCGACTGGATCGCCATCAGCAGTTACTACTTCGTGGGTCTGTCGCAGCGCATGATGCTGCGCGAGGGGCGCACACCGGAGGCGGTCCGGCTGGACTTCCGCCCGCTCTGGCCGCGCACGCCCGATGCCATGCCCGCCGGCTGCATGCTGCTCTTCCGGCTGCGCTGACAGCGCGCCTCCGCGCGGCCCAGGGTCTCTCAGCGAACTCCGCGTGCGCCGGGAGTGCTCAGAAGACATCTAGTGCAGGAAGTTGGCCTTGAACCACTGCAGGCCCCAGGCACCCACCGCCACGCCCCACGCCGTGAGCAGTACCACCAGTGGCAGCGGCGCGCGCGCCGCGCCGAATGACGCGACCACCAGCGCCAGCGCGATGCCGTCGAGCGCGAAGCGCTGCCCGAAGTGAACCCAGCCGTCGTTGTAGTAGAGCAGCGACGGCAGCGCGATGACCAGGAAGTTGGCGAGTGCGAACCACTCGAGTCGCGTGACCTTGCGGGGCATCAGCGCGAACAGCAGGTACGGCGTGGTGAACAGCAGGCTCATGCCGTGCGGGTCGGGCACCCACGAACTGCCATTCCAATAGGGTGGCCGTGCCAGCCAGCCGTAAAGGTTCTGCGGCAGGAAGTGCAGCGAGAACCGGCCGTATTGCTTGACCAGCGCTTCGAACTCCCCGCCCATCAGGATGTAGTGGTAGCCGGCGTCGGTGGGGCTGCCGAAACGCGCCTGATTATACGCCGCGTGCAGTGCGACGGCCGCCACGACGGGCCAGGCGAGCGCCAGCCACTGCCGCGGGCCGGGACCGGGTGCTCCCGGCTCGCGGTCACGCTGCGACCACAGCAGCCACGCGCAGAGCGGTGCCGCAAGTGTGGTGGTGGGACGCGTGAGCACCGTCAGTCCGAGCAGCGCGCCCGTGGCGAGTGCACGGCCGCTGGCCGCCGCGAGCAGTGCGAACACCTGGAGCGCGGTGGCTGTGATCTGCGCGTGCAGCCAGACGTTGCCCATGGCCGCGCCATAGTGCATGGCCGTGCCCAGTGCGAACGTGAGCGTGGCGCACGCTGTGCGCGCCGGGTGGCGTCCGCCGTGCAGGCGTGTGAGCAGCGCATGAAATGCCCACACGCCTGCGAGCGCGGTCAACGCCAGTACGAGGATGTCGGGCGTCTCGCGTGCGAACAGTGGCACGAGTGGCAGCAAGAGCAGCGCCGGGAACGGCCCGAACACCACGTAGAGCTTCTGCCCCACGACGGCCATGTCGCCGGCGTCGTTGGGTGTTCGCGCCAGGTGCAACTGCCCTTGTAGGAGTGCATCGGCCAAGTAGGTGTAGTGCGCCCAGTGCGACGAGCGCCACAACGTGCCCGAGGCGAACCACCAGTAGGCGAAGATGGCGGCAAGCAGCAGCCAGATGAGCGGGAATCGGGAGCCTGGCGTGGGCCGGCCGGAGTGCGGGGTGGCGGATGGGGTCATCAGGACTCACTATAGCGAGCACCCGTGTGCCCGTGTACATTTCGCGAGCCCTATGGCCTCCCCCATCGTGAGCATGCGCGACATCACCCGCCGTTGTGGGTCGGTGCTCGCCAATCACCAAGTCTCACTGGACCTCCACGCCGCCGAGGTGCACGCGATCGTCGGCGAGAACGGGGCCGGCA
>CAZADU010000315.1:0-2673 GCA_964483945.1 uncultured bacterium | reverse complement strand
GCCAGCGCGTGAGCACCAGCCCGATCGCGGCCAGTGCGCCCACGAGCATCGCGACCACGGCCACCACGGCGTTGGCGCGGATCAGCAGTTCGGAGTCGCGGTTCACCTTGAGCCCGGTGACATCGCAGGTGCGGAACCGCCCCGCGAGCGACGAGAGCGCGGTGCTCATGGCTGGCCTCCCGGGGTGACGGGGCCGTCCTCGACCAGAACCTTGCCCACCATGAGGTGATGCCCGATGCCGCAGAACTCGTTGCAGATGATGCGGAAGTCCCCGGACTTGTTGGGCGTGACGCGCAGCCCGTAGTCGTAGCCCGGCACGACCTGGAAGTTGAGATTCACGGGGTAGAGGCTGAACCCGTGGTTCACGTCGGCGGCCGAGAGGTGCAGCGTGTAGTTCACGCCCTTCTGAAGTCTCAGCGCCGGGTACCATTGCCACATGCGGCCCAGCAGGTAGACGTCTGCGCCAGGCGGTGGCGCGACGATGGGAATGCCGGCCTCCTCGCCGACCTGGTAGTCCGCGACGAAACGCTCGACGCGGGCCACGTAGTCCTCGGGCTTCACGCGGTAGCGGAGCCCGGCGGGGTTTTGGCCGCCCTTGAAGTGCCACAGCGGCATCATTGTGAACAGCACGAGGCACCATCCGAACGCGATGGCGATCCACGTGCGCTCCTGCCTATGCGCCGGCTTCCACCAGATGCCTTGGGGCGGAACCAGCGCGGAATGGAACTCGTGCGCGGACATGGGTTCTCCCTCGAGGTCAGGGCAGCGGCGCGGGCTTGAGCGAGACGATCTCGGCCAGGCCCCACAACGTGTAGAACGCGAGCATCACGACGATGCCCACGATGAGCAGCAGGAACGGCCGTTCGAACAGGCGCTGGCCGAGCGGGACCTTCTCGTCCCCCTTCGGATCGCGTTTGTCGTTCGCCATGGCGACCTCCGCGAGCGCGGCTCGCCCCACCTCGGGACGGGCTCATCGGCTCGCGAACAGCTTCGGCGTCCGGCGCGGGGGGGTGTATGACGTGCGTCATATGTGGAGCTTCCCCCGCAAGCCCATGTGGGGCATCGCCATCGAGCGGGACCCCGTCGCGCCGTGCGATTCGACAGAACGCGCACGAGCGCACCGTCTCCTATTGCCACGCGACGCCGGGTGGTCCAGCATCGCGGCATGCGGGACAGGCGCGCCGCGCAGGAGTGCACGCGCCCGCCGGAGTGCCGCCCGTATGCGCGATTTCCCGCCCGCGCATCGCGAGCTCCCCCGATCGCCCGCCGGGGACCCCCGGTCCCGGCGCACGCCCACCGATGGGCGGTGCTCTGCCGATCCAGCGCATTCCCCTTCGTCGTGGTCGAAACAGGCGAAGGCATCCCGGATCACAAGTGCGGGTCTCGCAAAGACGCTGGCCCCTCGGCCATCTTGGCCGGGGAGACGATGGGTTCACGGCACACGTTGCAGCGCAGGCTCTCGGTCCCGCCGCACTCACCCAACTGCGGCTCGAGGCCATGGGGGGAGAAGAAGAAGATGCCGATCACGAGGCGGTTCGCGCTCGTCACCTGGATACTCACGGCGTCCATCCTGGCTGGAGCCGCGGCACCGCCCGGCGCGTCCGCGCAGGACGCTCCGCCGTCAGGGGCGGCCTTCAGCGCGCCCGAGGGCCCGGCCTTGACGAAGATTCAGAAACGATTCGCCAACGGCCGACCGGCACGCATCACAGGGCCAGCGGGGGTCCAGGTCGTGAACTCCCCACTCATCACGCCGATCGGGGTCGAATGGTCGGCGGACTCCACCGCCGGGCAGGACAGCCTGGCCGCCGCCACGATCGTTCGCTGGTCCGAACTCCAGCGACTCCAGATCATGGGCAACGCGGCAGGTACGGGGGCAAGGAGTGGGGCCGTCGTCTTCGGCCTGTTGAGCCTGGTCATCGGCATTTCGGTACAGTCCGATCCTTTCGTGGGAGGCAGCGGGGCAGGCGTGCTGGCCGCGACGGCGGGAGGCGCCCTGTTCGGGGCGGGGATCGGGGCGCTGATCGGACTCGGTGTGCCCAAGTGGGTGAACGTCCACGTCGGAACCACGGCGAGATGATGACGCCCGCCCGTGCCAGGTGCCCGCGGTGAGCCCCGCGCGCCCCCGGCCGCCTACTTCGCGAGCCCCGTCCTCGCGCGGAGTCACCTGGATGTCCTGCGAGCCGTTCAGCGCCAGCACCGGCACGCGCAGCCGGCGCAGCGTGGGCGCGGGGTCGTGCGCGGCGAACCAGCGCACCCACGGGTCCCACAGCGTGCGCGAAGCACTCCTCGCGAGCGCATCGAGGTCTGCTTCGCTGCCGCGTTGCGGCTCCGGCAGCGCCGAGAGCGGGGCCTCCACCAGCGCGCGTGCCTCGCGCGCGACGCCGGCGCTGTCGGTCGCGCGCATCGCCGCGTAGAGCCGCCGCAGGATCACCGCCTCGAGGGCGAGGTGATCCTCGGTTACACCGAGCACCGGTCGCAGGTCGCAGCGCAGCGTGTCGCCGGCGAACACCACCGAATCGAGCGGCAGCCCCATCGCACCCTGGTCCGGGGCTGTCCATCGCGCCGGAGACGGCGGGCTCGGGCGGTGCGATAGAAGCGGGCGGGGCGAGCTCTGGTCGTGAGTGTTTGCGAAGCCCGCGCTTGACGGGTTCGTGCTGCGACCCTGTGCAGGCT
>CAZADU010000314.1:0-7873 GCA_964483945.1 uncultured bacterium | reverse complement strand
TGCAGCGACATGTTCTTCGGCCACCGGCAGAACCTGATCCTGCCAGGTCGCTCCACCCACATGGGCGACGGCTGGGAGACTCGCCGCAGGCGCGTCGCGGGGAACGACTGGACCATCCTGCGGCTCGCCGCGCGCGGTGCCATCGAGCGCATCGAACTCGATACCGATCACTTCAAGGGCAACGCCCCCGGCAGCGCCTCGCTGTCGTGGTGCGACGCACCCGGCGCGGACGGCGACCAATTCGTGGCCGGCGTGACGTGGCTGCCGCTGCTGGCGCAGACGACGCTGCAGCCGCACGCGCGCCATGCGTGGGACCTGGCCAGCGCGGTCACCGCCACGCACGTGCGGCTCGACATCTTCCCCGATGGCGGCGTGGCGAGGCTGCGCCTGCACGGGCGCGTGGCGTGATCGCGTGACCGTGGCCGAACTGGATCGCCTGTCGGAGGCTGAAGCCCGCGAGGCGCTGACTTCGTGCTGCGGCACGGCGAGCTGGGTGGCGGGAATGCTGGCCGCGCGACCGTTTCGCAGCCGCGAGGCCTTGTTGGCCGCAGCCGACCGCGTCTGGGCCGAGCTCCCCGGCGCAGACGTGGCGCAGGCCATTGCGCACCACCCGAGGCTCGGCGAGTCGGCTGCGCCTGCGGCGCTGAGCGAACGCGCGAGCCGGTGGTCGTCCGGCGAGCAGTCGGGTGCCACCGTCAGCGACGGCGACGCGCGCACTGCCCTCGCCGCGGGCAACGCTGCCTATGAGTCGCGCTTCGGCCACACCTTCATCCTGTGCGCATCCGGGCTCGACGGCAACCAGATGCTGGCCGCGCTCGAGCAGCGACTCACAAACGACCCCGCGACCGAGCGCGACATCACCGCGCGCGAACTACACCGCATCACACGGCTCCGGCTCGAGAAGCTCCTCGCCGGCGCCTGATCGGCACTCCCACGGAGGACGCATGCTGACCATCACGACGCACGTGCTGGACCTCACCACGGGTAATCCTGCAACAGGCGTGGCGGTCACACTCGAACTCGAGAACCACGGGACGTGGGAATCGCGCGGACGCGGCGTCACCGACGCCGACGGTCGTGTGCGCGACGCGTTCGGCGGCCTGAGCGGTGCCGGCCGCTTCCGGCTCACGTTCGCCACCGGTGCCTACTTCGCCGCGCGGGGCGTGACGAGCTTTCACCCGGAGGTGGTGGTGGTGTTCGAGGCGCGCGAGTTGAAGCACCACCACGTCCCGCTGCTGCTGTCGCCGTTCGGGTACTCGACCTATCGCGGTAGTTGACGAGCGGTCCGCTAGCCCGGGCTAGACCTTCCCGCGCGCTTTGAGGATCGCCACGAACGACTGTCCGCGGATCTCGTTCACCGTGAGGCCCGAGAGTTTCACGGCTTCGGCCTCGGTGATGGCCCCGGAGTTCACGCCGCGCAGGAAGTAGTTCAGGAGCCCCTGTCCCGTGGCGGCGTCGTCGAACACGTCACCGACGAGCGTGGCCTGTGCGGCCTTGGCCACGAAGTTCTGCAGCCGCTCACTCGCGGGCTTCAACCCCGCGAGGAAGAACTCGAACACCGCCGCGTAGCGCGACACCAGTTGCGCCGGGTGCAGGTCCCAGCCCTGATAGAACCCGCCCGCGAGCGAGTGGCGCACGTCGTCCGCGTGCAGCCGCCAGGCGGCATGAACGCCGGCGCGGTTCGCTTGCCGCTGCTCGTCGCTGAGGACGCGGCCGGCGGCCGCGGCGTGCTGCGCCACCGGCAGGACCGCAGTGGAGCCGTCCGAGAGCCACACGCCCGTACCGGCGAACGATACCTGCATGACCTGCTTGGCGTGATCGCACGCCGGATGGCGCATGCGCTGGTGCGCGGCGGTGATGCCGAGCGACGCCGTGTAGTCGTATGTACCGAAGTGCGCCGCCTGCAGCCGGCCCGCCGCGGCGGTGATCATGCGCGGCATCATGCAGACGCCGGCAGCGTCCAGCACGTTCTGCGGTGTCTCGATCATGGCCTCAAATCGCAGCAGCCCCTCGGCCAGACCCAGTTCGTGCTCCAGCGAGGCCAGGCAGGCGGCGAACACCTTCACCTGCTCGAGCGACGTGATCTTGGGCAGCGTCACCACGAAACCCGAAGGCAGCTCGCCCGCTGCTTCGAGCAGTGTGGCGAGGAAGATGCGCAGCGTGCGCGTGCTGCGCGTGCGAAGTTCCTCAGTGAGCGGTTTCACGCGCAGGCCGATCGCCCCGGGCAGCGTACCGCCCTGGTGGCCCTTGGCCACCTCGCGCGCGGCGACCGCCACGTCGCGGTCCTCGTCGGCGTCCGCTCGCGTGCCGTAGCCATCTTCGAAGTCGATGCGGAAGTCCTCGACCGGCTCGCGCTCGAGCTTGGCGACGACACGCTCGTGCACGGGAGCGGCCAGCGCGCCCAGCCCCAGCGCCGCGTCGAGCGCTGCGGGGTCCGGTGCGTACTCGGCCAGCGCTCGGCGTGCCACCTCGCCCAGCTTGGCCGCGGTCTCGGCGCGGAACAGGTGGCCGCCCCCGTAGACCACGTGCACGGGCTGCCGCTTCGGCGGATCGCCGGGATGCAATGCCATATACGCCAGGTTCGCCGGCCGGAGGGATTCGAGCAGTGTCGCGAGCGCGGCAGGCAACGCGGAGTCGGGCATCACGCCTCCCCCGCTAGCATTTCTCGTACTTCCAGTTCCGCCGCTTGCCCTCAGCCACCCACTCCACCGTGGTGGTGATCCGCTTGGCACGCGTTGCCGACTGCTTGGCGTCCAGCACCCACTCCAGGTAGTCGCGCCGGGCGCTGGGTGAGAAGCCCTCGAATGTGGCGAGCGCGCGGCGATCCCTCGCGAGTGCCGCCTTGAGATCGGCGGGCATGCGCAGCGGCGGCTTCGCCTTGACTGCGCGCTTCACCGTGGTGCCCGCCTCGTTCAGCGCCATCGCCTTCTTCACGTAGCCCATGAGCACGCGCTTGGACGGCAGCTTCTTGACCGAAGTGATACGCCCGAACTGGCCCATGGCGGTTTCCAGATCTGCACCGTCCGCGCCCACGATGAGCTTGCCCTTCCAGAACCCGAACGTGGCGTGCTGCTTGAACGTCGCCATGCTGCACAGGAGCCCGTGGTACTCGAACGCGGGCATGCTCCACTTGAGCGTCTCCTGCACGTCGGGGCAGGTCTCGTGCACCACGGCACGCAGGTGGTTCAGGATGGGCCGCGCGAACTCGGGCGCGCGCGCGATGTAGGCATCGATGCGTTTGTCCTGCTTGCCCATGAAGCACCTCGCGGTGAGCGGTGGCGGCGTGCGTGGGATCCCACGGATGACTCGAGCGCCGCCCGTTCACATCAGAGCGCCACAGCATGCCCGAACGGCGTAATTCAGACAATTTCGCGGAGCGCGCTTGCTGGAGCACACGGGCCCCGGCGCGCGTCCACCGGGAACCTCGCTGGTCCGCCGGGCTGCGGGGAAGCCGAGCTTAGCGGACCACCACGACGCGCGAGTGTGCCGAGCGATCACCCTCGCTGAGCCGCAGCCAGTGCACGCCGGGGGCGAGGCGTGCATCGGCGAGCGGCAGCGTGTGTCGCCCGGGGCCGAGAGCGTTGAGCGTCCGCTCGTGCACGCGCCGCCCGGCCAGGTCTAGGACCTCGAGCCGCGCCGTTCCTGTCCCTGTTAGCGTGAACTCGACACTCGCCTCGTGCGCCATCGCCGGGTTGGGCCGCGCGCCGCGCAGGGCGAACACGGCACTCGTCGGCACCGTCACCCACTGCTCCTCCGACAGGATCTCCGCGCCGCGGGTGAGCCGGAAGGCGTAGCGCCCGCCGGGCTCCACGGAGGTGTCCTCGTACTCCACCCGGTCACTGCCGCGCACGACGGGTGCACCGAGCGAGGTCCAGGACTCGATCCCGTCGGGCCTGCGCTGCACCGTGAGGTTGGGGCCGACCACCTCGACGCCATGCCACTCGAGGTGCACGCGGCCCGCCTCGGCCTCGATCGTCGCGTGGGCCAGCTTCGCCGCCACCACGCCGTCGGGGGAGTAGCGGGTGACGAAGATCAGAGAGTTGGAAATCTCGCCCGGAATGCGCAGTCTACGGGACGTCACGTAGCAGCCGCCCGCTCCGTCGGAGACGATGTCGCCATCGGCCGCGCCGCTCGCCAAGTAGCCGGTGGAGGGCCACGCCGAGTCCACCACGCCCCACGGCAGGACGTGCTGGAGCCCGAGATCGTTTCTTCCCACGTCTTCGAACAGCACGTAAACCCCGCCGATCCCGTCCGCGACCATGCGCGAGGACGAACAGTATGCGTTGAGCGTGCTGATCTGGATGCCGTCGCGCGCCCAGCCCGGTGCGAACGTGCCGTCCCCCTGGACACGCGTGAGCCCGATGGTGATGTCGTCGAACGCCACGTACACGCCGCCGGTGCCATCCGGGAGCAGCGAGGGCTTGAACTGCTCGCTGGGTGCCGCGCTCACGAGCATCCCCTCGGCCGGCCAGCCGGGGTGGACCTGTCCCTCCGGCGTGATCCGCTGCAGCCGGATGTCCTGGTACTCGCTGTAAGTGGGCGACAGGTCCGCGGCGCCGTCGCGCGCGTCGGCCCACGCCACGTATACGCCCCCCGCGCCGTCCGCGCACATCGCTGCAAGTTCCTGGATGCCCGGTGCTGTGCACACAGCGAATGGTTCGGGCCCCCAGCCGGCGGCCGGCTGGCCGTCGCGCCCCACCCGCATGAGGAAGATGTCTGTTGGATACCATGGGGCCGTCCTACCGAACTCGTCGAACAGCACGTACGCGCCGCCATCACCGTCCGGCGTCAGCTCCAGCGTTGTCGCCAGCCCCAGCGGGCGCCAGTCGTGCAGGATGCCCTCGATGCCCCAGGGCAGCTCGGGGCCCGCCGGCGTGATCGCCACTCTTTGGAGCAGTGGAAGGCTGTGGAAGCCGCTTAGGTCGGTCGGGTGCTGATACGCGCTCGCGATCATCAGCGTCTCGGGTGCGACCCAGGCCATCCGATACGGATGCTCGTCATTCTCGCGCCCGATGGCGCGGAAGCCGTGTCGCGGCCAGGTTGGATCGATGCGGCCGTCGGGCAGGACGCGGGAGATATAGCTGTCCGAGCGGGTGCCGCCGAGAACGAAGTTCCGCAGGTCCCCGAAGCCGACGATGAAGGAACCATCCGGGTGAGTGAGACCGGCGCTGGGGCGCTGACGATCGGAGGCTCGGGAGATCATGAGCCCGGTGTCCGGCCAGCCCGCGGCGACCTGCCCGTACCTGGTCAGAAGCTGGCCGTAAACATCGAATCCTCCATCGAACCAGCGACCGTCGGACCAGAACGCCAGCACGGAACCCTCGTGGCCGAGGAGGAGCCGCGGCTCGATCTGCCCGCCGGGGCCAGGGATCGGCGCCACCACCACTCCACCGGGCGGCCAACTGAACGCAGTGCTCGGGCCAAGGACGCACGCCGCGACGGTAGCGAGCGCGGCGAGGTGTCGACTCCGGCGTGGTGATCAGTATGTCCGGGGGCCGCTTGAGCATGGTCCGGCGCTCGTTCGCCGGAGTATCGCCGGTGCGGATACCGACCAGCGGATGGTGTGCGAGCGGCGTACCGTCGCGATCGGCCGCGTGCTCGATCCCCGCCAGCGGCGCGCGGAGGTTCTTCTCCACGTCGACGGCGAGCGCGCGGAGCGGCGAGATGTACAACACGCGTGTGCGCCGCTCGGGGGGTGGGGGTGCCTCTGTGGTCAGACGGTCGATCGCCCACAAGAAGGCGGCGAGCGTCTTCCCGGAGCCCGTCGGCGCGAGGATCAGCGTGTGCTCACCGCGCGCGATGGCGCCCCATCCCTGATGCTGTGCCGGAGTCGGTTCTTCGAAGGTGGCATCGAACCACGTCCTGGCCGCGGGGGAGAAGACGTCGAGGGTCACCCTGACACCGTACCTGGAGGCGCCGACGCGCGCGGAGGCCCGATTAGGATGCGGCCCATGCTCCGTTCCGAGACCGCTCATGGGGTCATGCGCGCTGCGTGGGCCCCGCTGATGCTGGCGTTCGTCCTGGGGTCGGCCCTACCCGCGCTCGCGGCCTCGGGATCGCCATCCGCGGATCCGTCGTCATCGGGCCAGCCATCACCAGGTCCGGATCTCGGCGGGGCGGGAGACCAGGTCGTGCTCCTAGGCCGGGTCGTCGTCGCAAAGGGTCAGTCGGTCGGCGAGGTCGTGGTCTTCTCCGGCCGAGTGATCGTAGAGGGCGTCGTTCGGGGCGACGTGGTGGTGTTCGAAGGGCCGATCACGGTTAGCGGTCAGGTGAGTGGGAGCGTGGTCGCGCTAGGCGGTTCGATCCGGCTGCAGGAGGGCGCGCAGGTTGGCGGCGATGTCCTAGCGCACGACGCTGTCGATGTTCAGGACGGCGTCTGGGTGGCGGGCACCATCCGGGAGGACGTCGCGTTCAACCTGAGCGGGCCGCTCAAGGCCGTGGGCGTGTTCCTCCCGTGGTTGGCGGTGGCGGTCTCGACGCTGATCCTGGGCATGTTGTTCTCGTTCCTGGCACCGCAGGCACTGGAGCGGACGTCGGCGGCCGGGCGGACGACGCCGTGGGCCTGCGCAGGCTGGGGCGTGGCTCTCGCGGTCGTATCGCCGGTGCTGTTGACGGTGCTCGTGGCTTCGATCCTGGGATCGCCGCTCGGCCTGGCGACGCTTCTCGCGATGGCGCTGCTGGTGTTCATCGGCGTGGTCATGACCGCGCACCTGGTTGGACGCCTGCTGCTCGGCCAAGAGCGGGCCACAGCGACCGCGTTCCTGGCGGGATGGGGGGTCGCCGCCATCGTCGGGGTGATCCCGTTCGTGAGCGGCGTGGCGTTCGGTTTGGCGGCGGTGTTCGGGCTGGGCGAGGCGTTGGTCGCGGTATGGCGGGCCCGCGCGCCGGAGCGCTCGGGACGTCACCGGGCGCGGCCTACCGGCCGCGCCCAAGAATCGAACTCTTAGTGAATCGGGCGACCGTCAGCAAGTCGCCGTTCGCGTAGGTGTTCCACCTAGAGATAGTCCGACTGCACCCACCGCCGGCCCCCAGCGGGGCGACGAAGGAACTGCGCCACATGGGTCCTTCTCGAAGGCCCGCTGCCGACCCGAGTTCTGACGATCAGCCTTTGGCCGGTTGCTGTGCGAGCCACGTCCGGAGGTTCTCGATGTGCTGTCGCGCTTCGATCCCGTGTGGGCAGGTGATGGGATCCTCGCAGGGAGGGTTCCCCTCCATCGTGAAGAAGTTGAAGCGGCAGTCGGGGCAGTAGACATCCAGCTCATCCGGCAGGTACGGACAATCGCCCCAGGCGCACGATCGCTGCCCCTCGCCGGTGCTCAGATCGAGGTTACACCCCGGACACTGGCGGAATCCGTCCCATCGCGCCACGTTCCTCGCCTCCTTGGCATCTGTGGTACACGAGCTGCCCGTCCCGCGAGAGGGCCAGAAGGCCCGTCTTCGCAGAGCACATCGTGAGGTGTGACACCGGTCGCGAAGCGGGCGGGGGCGTATCCTTGCTGGCCGTGAGGCCGACAGACGGGCCGAGCAAGCCTGGGTGTGTCTTCTGCGCCCGCCCCACCTTCGATCCCCAGAAGAAGGGGACGCCGTGGGTGCGAGCGGTGATCGACGGACGTCAGGTGTTGATCTGCCCGATGTGTCAAGGCGACCGCCCAGATTGGGCCGATGGCCTGGATCGATGCGGATCGTGCGGCGAGACGCGTCTATCCGTCATGCTCGGCGAGGTGGTATGCCGGGCCTGCGGTCATGCGAAACCCGCGAACGCGGGCGCTTAGCTCAGCTGGAAGAGCGTCGCCCTTACAAGGCGAAGGTCGGGGGTTCGAGCCCCTCAGCGCCCACCGTTTCCGCTGGTTAGAGGCGTGCGCGATGAAGCCTT
>CAZADU010000313.1:0-6637 GCA_964483945.1 uncultured bacterium | reverse complement strand
CGCGGGGCTTCGGCGCGCGGCGGGCGCCGGCCGGGCCCGACTGAGCGGCCGCGAGCACCCGGTCGAGCATGGTGGAGTGCGCGCGGACCGCGCGCAGAGCGGCGTCCTCTCGCGTGCGCATGCGTGCACGCTCGGTCGTGCGCATGTGGTCGTGCCCGCACAGGTGCAGCGCACCGTGCACGACCAGCCTCGCCAGCTCGCGGCCCGGCGTGACGCGATAGCGCTTCGCCTGCGCGGCCATGCGCTCGAGCGAGACCAGCAAGTCGCCGCACACCGGCCGTGTGGCGGCATCGCGCTCGCGCTCGTCGTAGGCGAAGCTGATGACGTCGGTGGCGTGATCGTGGCCTCGCCAGGCGCGGTTCATCTCGCGCAGCAGTTCGTCGCCGGCGAGCACCACGCCGATCTCGCCCGCGAGCCGACCCTCGCGCCGTAGCAATTGCACGATCAGTGCGCGCAGTGGGGACTTCAGGCGGCTCAGGCCGCGCGGGGTGCTGACCGATACCGGCATGGGGGCATTCTCTCCTCGGGTCCGGTCCGCTCACAAGTGAACCGGTGGGGTGGATACTGCTTGCTGGCCACTTCCGGCGCGTGCTACACGGGAGGCGTGGCTCGACCGGCTGAAGGACTCGGCGGCGCGGCCGGCACAGCTGGCCACCCGCGGCATCCCGCACACGGAGGTGTGGAACGATGAACGACGCCCGCCCCAAGTCGAACGCCCCGTGGGCGTGGGTACCCTCGCTCTACCTCGCCGAGGGCCTTCCTTACGTGGTCGTGATGAGTGTGTCGACGACCATGTACAAGAACTTCGGGCTCTCCAACACCGACATCGCGCTGTGGACCAGCTGGCTCTACCTGCCGTGGATGATCAAGCCGCTGTGGTCGCCGCTCGTGGACCTGCTGGGCACGCGCCGCCGCTGGATCTGGGCGACGCAGTTGCTGATCGGCGCCGGGCTCGCCGGGCTCGCCCTGATCACCCCGCTGCCGAACGCCGTGCAGTGGACGCTGGCGTTCTTCTGGCTCATGGCGTTCAGCTCGGCCACGCACGACATCGCCGCCGACGGTTTCTACCTGCTGGCGACCACCGAAAAGGAACAGTCGTTCTATGTGGGCGTGCGCACGTTGTTCTACCGCACCGCGAACATCGCCGGACAGGGGCTGATCGTGATGCTCGCCGGCGAACTCGCAACGCGCACCGGCGACGTCTACCACGCCTGGTCGCTGTCCATGGCCGCGCTGGCCGGGTTGTTCCTGTTGTTCGGGCTGTGGCACGCGTGGATCCTGCCGCGCCCCGCCGTGGACCGAGCCGGCGACGTGCGCCGTGTGCCCGAGTTCGTGAGCGAGTTCCTCGCCACGTTTCGCTCGTTCTTCAGCAAGCCCGGCATCGGCGCGATCATCGCGTTCCTGCTGCTCTACCGGCTGGGCGAAGCACAGCTCGTCAAGCTCGTCGCTCCGTTCCTGCTGGACCCGCGTGATCACGGCGGGCTCGGCCTGACCACGACGCAGGTGGGGTTCGTCTACGGCACCGTCGGCATCATCGCGCTCACCGTGGGCGGCGTGCTGGGTGGCATCGTGGCGTCGCGCGACGGTCTCAAGAAGTGGCTGTGGCCGATGCTGTTCGCGATCCACCTGCCCGACGCAGCCTTCATCTACCTCGCCTACGCGCAGCCCGAGAGTATCTGGGTCATCCAGGCCGGCATCGCGATCGAGCAGTTCGGCTACGGGTTCGGGTTCACCGCCTACCTGCTCTACATGATGCAGGTCGCGCGCGGACCGCACCAGACCGCGCACTACGCCATCTGCACCGGGTTCATGGCCATGGGCATGATGTTCCCCGGCATGTGGAGCGGCTGGCTGCAGGATCGCATCGGCTATCCGACGTTCTTCCTGTGGGTGCTCGTCGCCACGATCCCCAGCTTCCTGGTAGCGGCGCGTATCCGCGTGGACGACCCGCAGGCGAAGCAGCCCGCGAACTGACGCAGCACGACACGCGAAATACTATGACCCGCTGGTGAGCGGCGAGCCGAGCGCCTGCGCAACCACCTCGACCGGATTGGTGGGTGCCTTGGCGGCGGCGGTGGCCCGCTGCACGTGTGGGCGGGGAGTTCTCAGCGAGCCTACCCGTCCCGTCTCGGGTCCAGCTCGCGCTTCGTTTCGCGCTTGGGCGCCGAGGGGTACGGTGTGCGCACGTGGAAGATCGCGGTCAGCACCGGGATGAACGACTCCCGGATGCGCGCCAACTCGGCGATGGTGATGTTGCATTCGTCCAACTGCCCGTCGCGCACGCGCTCCTCGATGATGCGCTGCACGAGCCCGCGGATGCGGCTCGGAGTCGGCTCGGCGAGTGCTCGCGAGGCGCCTTCGACGCCATCGGCCAGCATCAGGATGGCCGTCTCCTTGGAGCGCGGCCTGGGGCCGGGGTAGCTGTAGTCCTCCCGGCGCGCACCGGCATCGATCTCGAGTGCCTTGTGGTAGAAGAACGCCATCACCATCGTACCGTGGTGCTCTGGAATCGCGTTGCGCACCGCGCGCGGCAGGCGCTCCTTCTGCGACAGCTCAAGGCCCTCCGAGATGTGCGACTTCACCACCAGCGCGCTCATGGACGGCGTGAGCTTCTCGTGGCGCGAACGCGAACTGGCCGGTTCGTTCTCGGCGTAGTACTCGGGCTTCGCCAGCTTGCCGATGTCGTGGTAGTACGCCTGCACGCGCGAGAGCAGCGAGTTGGCCCCGATCGCCTCGGCCGAGGCCTCGGCCAGCGAGCCCACGACCATGCTGTGGTGGTAGGTGCCGGGCGCCTCCAGTTGCATGCGGCGCAGCAGCGGACGATTCAGGTCCGACAGCTCGAGCAGCGTGATGTCGCTGGTGAGTCGGAACACCTGCTCGACGAGCGGCAGCAGGCCGAACGCGACGGCGGTGGCGAACAGCGCCGACGTGAGTCCCCACAGGCCGTCGCTCAGCATGCCCGCCCACGGCACACTGCGCGCCAGGTCCCACGCCATGATCGCGGCCAGATTGGCGAGCGAGATGGCGAAGAACGCACGCACGAAGTGCCACCGGTGGCGCAGGCGCTGCACCGAGTACACGGCCGTCACGCCGCCCATCATGGCGACGGCCACGAACGGGGCGCGCAGTTCGGCCACGGCCATGACCAGTACCGATAGCATGAGCGTGAACACCAGTGCGGGACGCTTCTCCATGAGCGACGCCACGACGAGCGGAGCGAGTGCCAATGGCACCGCGAACTCGGACAGGCCGGCCACCGTCACGATGGCGACGACGCAGCCCAGCACGGCCACGGTGAGCACGGTGAACATGGCCAGCATACCGTTGTCGGCGAACACCCACGGCAGCTCCATGCGCAGGTAGGTGGCGAACGCGGCGATGAACAGCAGCATCAGCAGCATGCGCGCCAGCGGCGGGTAGAGGTGCTCGGTGCGCGTCAGGCGCGAGGCCTCGAGATTGCGCAGCGAGCGCAGCTTGAGCATGGCCTCGCGAGAGACGCGCTCGTTGGCGTCCACGATGAGCTCGTCCTTCTTGACCATGCCGATTACGTCGGGGACCGAGCTCTTGGCGTTGGTGCGCCGCCACTCGGTCTCGGCGCGGTCGTACGTCACCGTGGGCACGAGGAACGGTCCGGCAAGCGCGCTCACCAGCGTGATGCCGCGCGGATCGGCGGCGAACGTGTTGCGCGCGTGACGCTCGATGTGGTCCATCGCCTCGCGGCTGTCGAGGAACCGTGTCGCGGGTGCGCTCGTCTCGAGCTCACCCTCGCGCAGCGTGACGTTGCGGTAGCCGAGGATGAACCCGCCGCGCTTCTCGGCGACGACGCCGGCCTCGAGCGCTCCGGCGAGCCAGGCACCGAGTTCGGTGAGTGCGCGCCTGGCGCGGCCCGGCGCCGAAAGCGCTTGGGCCGCGGCGGCGTCCAGTGGCACGCCGAGCAGCCTGAGCTTCTCCGCGCGCTCGCCGGGCACGACCGCCGGATCCGACACGACCGCGAGTGCGCG
Source organism: uncultured bacterium (assembly GCA_964483945.1). Classification (GTDB taxonomy): domain Bacteria; phylum Eisenbacteria; class RBG-16-71-46; order RBG-16-71-46; family RBG-16-71-46; genus JAIOPA01. The sequence continues at coordinate 2,636 of CAZADU010000313.1, read as the reverse complement.
TTCCTGGAACGCCGACCAGCGTTCCAGTGCATCGGTGCGAGCGCGCTGATCCACGAGGAACACCGGCGGCACCGCCAGTGCTGCCTCCTCCTGTTCGCGGCGCAGCGTGACGTCGTCTTTCTGGATGCGGAAGTCGGCGGGAGCCACGACGCGCTCGCGCGCGATGTCGCCCTCGCGATAGCGCAGCCGGTCCACCGTGCCCTGCCCGGTCGGCAGCACGGCCGCCACCGTGAGCAGCACGGCGACCATGCTGAGCCGCCAGGCATAGTGGGCCCAGCGCACGGTGCGCGCTCGCCCGGGCAGGGCCGGGACGGACGCGGGCGAGTCGGCTGAGGTCATGGGGGTGAGGCCGAGTGACGCTCGCGCGTCAGCTCCGCCGCTCGCCCTCCGTCGCCGACTCGTCGGGCAGTAGCGGTGCCTTCACCTTGGCCGCCTCGGCCGCGATCTCGTGCTGAAGGTGTGAAGCCAACGGGTCGAGCGAGGGTCCGATGCCGTCGTCGATGCGCTTGTCGGTGCGCGCGTGGTAGACGTCGAACGCGTTGATGATGTCCTTCACGAGTCGGTGGCGCACCACGTCCTCGGGATGGAAGTAGACGAATTTGATGTCGGCCACGTGCCCCAGGATGGACTGGATGCGCACGAGCCCCGAGGTTTCGGGCGTGCGCAGGTCGATCTGCGTAAGGTCGCCGGTGATCACCGCGCGTGAATTGAGCCCCAGTCGCGTGAGGAACATCTTCATCTGGCGCACGGTGGTGTTCTGCGCCTCGTCGAGGATGACGAACGCGTTGGAGAGCGTGCGGCCGCGCATGAACGCGAGCGGCGCGATCTCGATGACACCCATCTCGAGGTAGCGGCGCATCTTGTCGTACGACATGAGGTCGGCGAGCGCGTCGTACATGGGGCGCAGGTACGGGTCCACCTTCTCCTGCATGTCGCCGGGCAGGAACCCGAGGCTCTCGCCCGCCTCGACGGCCGGCCGCACGAGGATGATTCGATCCACCTTCTTGGCGCGCAGTGCGGCCACCGCCGCGGCGACGGCCAGATAGGTCTTGCCGGTGCCGGCGGGGCCGATGCCGAATACGACCTCGTTGCCCTCGAGCGCCTTCAGGTACAGCGCCTGCGTGGGCGTGCGCGGACGCACGGCCTTGCGATCGAACGTGTAGCCCGGCGCGCCGTCGTAGGCCTCAGCCAGCCGGCCTTTCGGCTCGCCATGCCCGTTCCCGTTGCCGTTCGCGGGGCGCCCGTTCGGGCCGTCGCGACGCACCTGTCCTAGCGCGGTCGCCACATCGGCGTCCTCGATCACCTTGCCGCGCTCGGCCAGCTCGACCAGCTCCTCGAGTACACGCACCGCCGGCTTCACGTCCTGCTCCTCGCCGGCCACGCTGAGCGTGCCGTCTCGCAGCGTGATGCGCACGGGGATGTCGCGCTCGATCTGGCGGACGTTCGAGTCGTTGTGCCCCAGCAGGGAAATGGGGTCGAGATGCTCGATGGGGAACTTGCGAACGATCACAGGCTTGCCTTCTTCCTGGTGGCCCCGAAAAGCGCAGAACTCTCGACCGGCAAGGCCTGGGAGCTGGCCTGGTCAAGAGTTCGAAGACGTCCAGATGTCGATGCGGGGTGTGGTTTCAACCCAATGTGCCCTGGGTCATCCTTCAACGAGCGCCCACCTCGGGGAGGGGTTCGGCGTCCCGGCGAGCCGCGAGAATCAGCGGTCGCGCGGACCGTAACAAGGGCCCGCTCGGGGGTCAATCCCTGGCCGGGTCCGCTTCGGATGCCGCCGGTATCGGCGCGGTGCGCGGGCGGGTTGAGAGCGGATTCGCGAGGACATCGCGTGTTCAGACATGCACCAGCTCGGGCGTTGCGTACATTTGACTGGTATTACCGGTCATATGACCGATAATAGCGGTCATGATTCGATCGAATCCATTCGGAGGCGCACTTCGCACCCGGGTCCTGGTCGCCCTCCAACTGCTGGAGGAGAGCTACCCGCGCGAACTCTCGCGACTGCTCGATGCATCCTTGTCCGGTGTGCAGAGCGCGCTGCTCGGACTCGAGTCCGACGGGCTGGTCGCCGCGCGAAGCGTGGGCCGTACGCGCCAGTACCGATTCGAGCCGCGCTACTTCGCGCTTCGGGAGCTGCGGGCCTATCTGGAGCGCCTGGCCGAGAACGAACCCACCCTGTCCTCGGCCACAGCCCAACTCCGTCGGCGCCCCCGTCGGACCGGTAAGCCGCTGTGAAGCTCACTTCGAAGACCTCGCTCGGCACCGTCGCCATCGTCGTCGGCGATGCACTCCGGCGTCACGGCATCCGTGGCGTGCTCACCGGGGGTGCGTGTGCAGCGGTGCGATCACAAGGGGCGTACGTCTCGCGCGATGTGGACTTCGTCGTGCCCGCCGAGACTCCCCTCGAGTCCGTGGACCAAGCGATGTCGACCGTTGGCTTCCTGCGGGAGTCGAACCGCTACGTTCATAGCGAGTCGCCATTCTTCGTGGAGTTTCCCGCAGGACCGCTCGCGAGCTGAGCTCCCCTCACCGATACAGCGACTTCACCGCCGCCCAGGTGGCCTTTTTCGCCGGTACCGCCGAGCAGTTCGCTCCGACGCCACCCTGCCACACCGCGTAGTTGCTCCCCGGCG
>CAZADU010000312.1:0-6341 GCA_964483945.1 uncultured bacterium | reverse complement strand
ACCTGTCGTTCGCGTACGGACTGTCGCATGGGGACACGCAGTTCCCGGTGCTGCTGCCCGGTTCGGCGGGCGAGTGCTTCGAGTTCGCGCAAGGAGCCTTCGATCTTGCCGAGAGATTGCAGATGCCCGTGTTCGTGCTGTCCGACCTGGACCTGGGCATGAACAATTGGATGAGCGATCCGTTCCCGTACCCCGACAAGTCGTGGGACCGCGGCAAAGTGCTGGATGACGCCGCACTCGCCAAGCTGGCCAAATTCGAGCGCTATCGCGACGTGGACGGCGACGGCATCCCGTATCGCACGCTGCCGGGCACTAAGGACTGGAAGGGCACTTACTTCACGCGTGGCAGCGGCCACGACGAGGCCGCGCGCTATACGGAAGATCCGCAGGCCTACGTGCGCAACATGGACCGGCTCAAGCGCAAGCTCGACACGGCACGCGACCTCGTGCCGCAGCCTGAGGCCGTCGCGCAGGGCGGCGAGGCCGGCCTGATCGCGTATGGCTCGTCCCATTGGGCCGTACTCGAGGCGCGCGCCGAACTGGCCGCCGCGGGCGTGAAGACGTCCTACCTGCGCGTGCGCGCGCTGCCGCTGCACGCCTCGGTGCACGAGTTCGTGCGCCAGCACAAGCGTGTCTACGTGATCGAGCAGAACCGCGACGGGCAGATGGCCGAGCGCATCCGCCTCGAGGTGCCCGAATGCGCCGCACGGGTGAAGTCGGTGCTCCATTACGACGGCCTGCCGCTCGACGCGCGCAGTGTCACCACCGGCGTGCTGGCGCACGAGGGCGCACCACAGGGAGCCATTCGATGAGCTCGACGACCACACCTCCCGCGGGCCAGCCCGTCAACCGCATCGGCCTGCTCAAGGCCGACTACGACGGCAGCAAGACCACGCTGTGCCCCGGCTGCGGCCACAACGCCATCACCGGCGGCATCATCCAGGCCGCGTGGGAGGCGGGACTCGAACCGCACCGCGTCGCCAAGCTGTCGGGCATCGGCTGCTCGAGCAAGACGCCTGCGTACTTCCTGGGCCACTCGCACGGGTTCAACGCCGTGCACGGCCGCATGCCGAGTGTGGCGACCGGCGTGCACGCGGCCAACCGCTCGCTGACGCTGATCGCCGTCTCGGGCGACGGCGACACCGCCAGCATCGGGCTCGGCCAGTTCTGCCATCTCGTGCGCCGCAACGTGCCCATGGTCTACATCGTCGAGAACAACGGCGTGTACGGACTCACGAAGGGCCAGTTCAGCGCCACCGCCGACGTCGGCAGCACGATGAAGGGCGGCAAGGCCAACCAGCTCATGCCCATCGACTTGTGCGCGCTGGCCATCGAGCTGGGTTGTGGCTTCGTGGCCCGCTCGTTCAGCGGCGACCAGAAGCAGCTGCGGCCTCTGCTCAAAGCGGCGTTCGCGCACCCCGGTACCGCGGTGCTCGACGTGATCAGCCCGTGCGTGACGTTCGCCGACCACGAGGGCAGCACCAAGAGCTACGCCGCGGTCAAGGAGCACGACGCGCCGCTGCACGACATCGACTACGTGCCCTATTACGAAGACATCACCGTGGACTACGCGCCGGGCACCACCCGCGAGGTGATCATGCCGGACGGCTCGCACCTGATCCTCAAGAAGCTCGCCGAGGACTACGACCCGACAGATGACCACAAGGCGCTCGCCACGCTGCGCGAGGCGCGCGAGGATCTCAAAATGGTGACGGGGCTGTTGTACGTGAACACCGCCGCGCACCGGTTCGACGACGAGATGCAGACCATCGACGAACCCCTCTCGTCGCTGCCGCTGGACCGCCTGCGGCCACCCAAGACCGTGCTGGACGCGATCATGACCAGCTACCGCGAGGGCAGCGCGCCGGTGGGCTCGGGCGGCGGGTGATTCCGCGCCGGGCATCGGCCGGGCTGACTGCGGCGCGCGTCCTCGGGATGCGCGCCGCAATCGTGAACGGAAACGCGGCGTGCCGGTAGCGCGCGCGGCGTTCGACGAGCGCGCCACGTCGTACGCGCTGTGGCCGGAACTCACGCTCGGCGAGACGCGCCACCGCGTGCTCGAGAGGCTGGACCCGGTGGCAGACGAGACGCTGCTCGACGTCGGCTGCGGCCCGGGCGCGATGGCGCGAGCGGCGGGCCCGTTCGTGAAGCGCGTCGTGCTGTGCGACCTGTCGCCGGCCATGCTGCATGTGGCCGTCACCGAGTCGCGTCGTGCCGGGCGGCTCGTGCCGCCGCTCGCCGCGGCTGACGCGTGCGCGCTGCCGTTTCGCGACGCTTCGTTCGAGCTGGTCGCCTGCCGGCACGCCGCGCGGATGTTCGGTTCGCCCGAGGTGTTCGCCCGCGAGGTGGCGCGCGTGCTGCGTCGCGGTGGGCGCGTGGCCGTGTGCGACGTGATGGCCACCGGTGAGGCCGATGTGGATGCCGTGGTGCTGGCCATCGAACAGGTGCTCTCGCCCGTGCCTCTGCAACTCCTGACGCCCGCGGGCTGGGGCGAGCAGTTCGAGGCCGCGGGGCTACGGCGCGATTGGGACGACCAGCCACTCGCCGAACTCGACGCCGGCCGCTCGCTGCAGGACGTGTGTGCGCGATGCGGTGTGTCGGAAGACGCGTTCGCGCAGGTCCGGCAGTTGTTGGTCTCGGCCCCCGAGTCGGTGCGCAAGGCACTCGGTGTGCTGCAGCATGGCACCGACGTGGTGTATCACCCGCCGCTCGGCATCGTCGGCGCCACACGGGTGTAGGATGGTCACCGGGCTGACGTCGCGCGAACCGGATGCTCAAGGCGAGATTCGAAACACCGCACAAGGAGGGATGATCATGTCGGGGTTCATGCGGTGGCTTACCATTCTGCTGGTGGCGTCACTCGTTTCGGGGTGTGCGGTGCAAAAGCCGGCCGCGGAGAAGGCACTGGCGGCGGCCGAGGCCGCGTACGCGAAGATCTCGGCCGAGGCGGCGAGCGTGGCACCCGATCAGGCCGCCGAAGTGAAGGCCGCACTGGCGTCGGCGCGGGCGCTGTTCGCGAGCGCGGACTTTGCGGACGTCACCCAGATGGCGCCTGCCCTCATGGAACGCATCGACACGCTGGCCCAATCACTGCCCGGGCAGCGAGCCCGGCTCGAGGCCGATTGGAAGGTGCTCGCCGAGAGCGTACCGGGTGCGATCGCCGCATTGGACCGGAAGCTTGAGGACTTCGGCCAGCCCCCTGCCGGAATGCCCGAACGCGCGCCGTTCGATGCCGCCATGGCGCTCTTGAGCGATGCCCGCACGCGCTGGACCGAGGCGGAATCTCTCTCTGGCACAAGCCTGGCGAAGGCCGTGTTCCTGGCCGATCAGGTGCGCCTCGACGCCGTGAAAGTGCTGACCGAGTTCGGGCAGCGGGGGTCGTGACTTCAGCTTGATGAGGTCCCCGCACGCCGCGACTTGCGTGCGTGCCAGGATCAGCTCACGAACGTGAATTGCTCCGCCAGGATTCCTGCCGCGCGCTCGAACACCGCTGCCTTCACCAACAGGTAGTCCGTGTCGTACGTGCTGATCACGAACACGCCGATGCCCGCCGCAGCGAGCGGTACGGTGAGCCCGCTGATCACGCCCGTGGTGGAGAACGGGACCGGGCCTTCCAGCTGGAACGCGCGCCAGCCACGTTCGACGTGCTCGTCCACTGACGGCGGCAGGTCGTGCTCGGCGCAGACCAGCGACAGCTCGTCCGGCGTGCGCGTCAGCGACCAGAACTCGGCCTCGGCGTGGAACACCCACGCCGGCAGTGGTGAGTCAGCGGGGAACCGGCACACCGCCAACCGCCACGGCGTCTCACGCAGACGCAGCGCGGGCGTGCTCACGGGAACGTGATCTCGCCCTCGTCGTCGAGCATCTCGATGGCGGAGCATGGGCAGCTCTCGGCGGCTTCGAGGATCTTCTCCGGGGTTTCCGACTCCGGGTCCAGGATGGTCGCCTTGTTCTTGCTGTCCACGCCAAACGCCCCGGGCGCGATCTCGCGACACAGGCCGTTGCCACAGCACTCTTTGTGCAGGATGCGCAGCTGCATGAGGGGCTCCGAAAGGGCTGACCATCGTGGCCGATGCGGCGCTGAGGTTCAAGCGAGCCGCATCCGGGGTGCGCGGGGCACCGTGTGGCTCAAGGGTTGTCGGCCATCGCGCGCGCGTTCTAGAGTCCTTCGTCCGTTTCCTGACCCAGACCCTATCGCGAGAGTCCCATGGACGCGCTGGATCGATACCTTCAAGAGCATCGCGGCCGTTTCCTCGACAACCTCAAAGCCGCGCTGCGCATCCCAAGCGTGAGTGCCCAGCCGGCGCACAAGGCCGACGTGCGCCGGTGCGCCGAGCACATCGTGGCGCACTTGAAGGTCATCGGCATGACGCGCGCCGAGGTCGTGGACACGCCCGGACACCCCGTCGTGTACGCAGAGTGGCTCGGTGCACCCGGCACGCCCACCGCGCTGCTCTATGGCCACTACGATGTCCAGCCGCCCGAGCCGCTCAAGCTGTGGAAGACGCCGCCGTTCGAGCCCACCGAGCGAGACGGCAAGCTGTACGCACGTGGCGCGTGCGACGACAAGGGGCAAGTGTACATGCACCTGTCGGCCATCGAGGCGCACCTGGCGGTGAACCAGAAGCTGCCCATCAACCTGAAGCTCGTGATCGAGGGCGAGGAAGAAGCCGGCAGCGAGAGCCTGGAGGGCTTCCTCACGTCGTGGCGGTCCCGGCTCGACGCCGATGTGATCCTGGTGAGCGATACCAGCATGCTGGCACCCGACCAGCCGGCGCTCACCTACGCACTGCGCGGCATCGTGTACACGCAGATTGAGGTGGTCGGCCCCACGCGCGACCTGCACTCGGGCGAGTTCGGCGGCTCGGTGATGAACCCCGCCAACGCGCTCGCCGGTATCCTCGCAGCACTCAAGGATGCTGACGGTCGCATCAGCGTGCCTGGGTTCTACGACCGCGTGAAGGAACTCACGCCCGCCGAGCAACAGTCATACAACGACATGCCGTTCGACGAGGTCGGGTTCCTCGCCGAGTCCGGGGCGCCGATGGCATGGGGCGAGAAGGGGCGCAGCACGCTCGAGCGCCTGTGGTCGCGTCCGACGCTGGACGTGAACGGCATGTGGAGCGGCTACACCGGCGAGGGCAGCAAGACCGTGCTGCCGAGCTTCGCCGCCGCCAAGGTGAGCATGCGGCTCGTGCCGGACCAGGATCCCGTCGAGGTCTTCAAAGCGTTCGCCGAGTACGTGAAGTCGCTCGCACCCAAGGCCGTGACCGTGACGGTGAAGAACTTCCATGGCGGTGCGCCGTGGATCACGTCACCGGACCACCCCATGCTGCAGGCCGCGGTGCGCGCGCTGGCGCGGGCGTGGACGAAGCAGCCCGTACTGATCCGTGAAGGCGGCTCCATCCCGGTGATGGCCACGTTCCAGAAGACGCACGGACTACCGAGCATCATGATGGGGTTCGGCCTGCACGACGATCAGGTGCACGCGCCAAACGAGAAGTTCTCGCTTAGCAGCTTCCATGGTGGTACGCGCAGCTGCGCGTATCTTTACGAGGAGCTGGCGAAGTAGGAGCGGGGCTCGCAGTGCCCAGGCCCGGGGTGGCGACAAGGTCGCCTTCCGGCCGGGCTGGAGGCACGAGTACTCGCCACGACGACCTCTCACCCACCCGTTCCGTACGGGTCCCTCGCCCACTTCTCCATCCAGCGCTCCGGTGCGGCGAGTGGCGTGAAGCCGCACTTTTCGTACAGCCCGTGTGCGTCGCTCGTGAGCAGGAACCAGCGCCGGAAGCCCTGCAACTCGGGGTGCGCCTGCACGCACTGCATGAGCCATCGAGACAACCCACGGCCCCGCCATGGCGCCAGCACGAACACGTCGCCGATGTAACCCACGACGGCACGGTCACTCACCACACGCGCGAATCCGACCTGTCGTTCGCCCTCATAGATGCCGAATGGAATGGCATGGGCAATCGACCGTTCCATCACGTCGCGTGGCATGCCGCGCGCCCAGTAGGATGTGCTGAGGAACGTGTAGATGGCATCGAGGTCGAGCCGTGCGTGATCGGTGCTGATGGTGAAGCCGTCGCGGTGCCACTCGTGCGGCATGGTGCCCTCCGGGAGGGTGATCTTGGCCGAGCGTAGCGCACTTCGCGTGGGCCCTCCGGCCATGCCCGAGCCACCACGGGCGCCGGTGACGATGCCGCGAACCGGGAAGGGTGGAATGCGGATTCACCTGCTGGATCGCAGTCAATGGGTGCCGGCGCCGGTCAGCGAGGCGTTCGCATTCTTCGCGGATGCCGCGAACCTACAAGCCATCACGCCGCCATGGCTCCATTTCC
>CAZADU010000311.1:0-2003 GCA_964483945.1 uncultured bacterium | reverse complement strand
CGCACGATGAACGGCGACACCCAGCGATGCCCGCTCTGCTTGAGAGCCTGGCCGACGGCGTTCTCGACCAGCCTCCGGTGCTCGGCATTGTCGTTGTACGTGGCCGCGGGCAGCAGCGCGATGCTCGCCACCGGGAAGCCTGCGAGCTCGGGCGACACCCAGAGGAGATCGTTCCCGCTCGTCTTATTGTCGGCGGCCGGCACCGAAGCCGTTGTCGCCGCCAGGGTCACGGCGATTGCGGTGATCGACAGCAGGCGCGAAAGGTGCATGGGCTGGACCTCCGAAAGCGGGGAGCGCCTCAGGATACCAAGACGGCCGTCATTGCCTCGAGCCGTCCGCGCGGCCCTGGCGCATGGGCAAGACCGCTCGGCGCAAAGATGTATGGCGGGCCCAGGAGGATTTGAACCCCCAACCTTCTGATCCGTAGTCAGACGCTCTATCCAATTGAGCTATGGGCCCACCTCATCCCATGAGGCGGTTCAGGGCTTAACGCCGCCCCAGGCGCACTGGCGGAGTGGAGAGGATTCGAACCTCCGATACGGTGTTAACCGTATAACGGTTTAGCAAACCGCCGCCTTCAGCCTCTCGGCCACCACTCCGTGAAGTCACTGGCGGAGGGAGTAGGATTCGAACCCACGGAGCTTTCGCTCTACGGTTTTCAAGACCGTCGCCTTAAACCACTCGGCCATCCCTCCGCGTGTCCATCCAAGCGACGGACTATACGCAACCTCCGACAGGCTCACAAGATGCGTCGGTCGCGGGCAGCGGTGGGAAACGCGAGTGGTCCGTGGGGCCCCACACCATTCACCGGGCCGCGGAACTTAGCCTGCCGGGGCCGCGCGCGCAACCCGGCGCCGACTGCGGAGCACGCCAGGTGCCGGAAGCCCGCAAACATCCGCGGCCCGAGCCGTGAGGCCCGGGCCGCGGATGGGACCTGGGATCGAAACCGGGCGTCAGCGCGAGGACGTCGACTGCACGCCGCCGGGCACCGAGCGGCCGAGTGCCAGTGCGGCGACCGTCGGCCAGGACTGCTGCGGCATCGTCGTGCCCGACTGGCGCACCTTGCCCTTCTTGTCGATCACGAACCACGACGAGTGCGACCGGCCGAGGCTCGCGTCGAACACGCCGTATTGCGCACCGATCACACCGCGTGGGTCCGAGAGCAGGCTGAACGTGAGGCCGAGCCGGCGCACCGATGCCCACACGTCACGCTCATTGCGCTCGACCACGGCCAGCGGCGTCACTCCCGTCCGCAGGAGGATCTCGCGCTCGCGCTCGATCGTGCGCAGGTCCACGTCGCTCGCGCCGAAGATCAGGAGCACGTCGCCGTGCTCGAGCACGTTGTGCAGGTTCTGCCAGAGCTGGTCGTATGACTGGTACTGGAAGTCCGGCGCACGATTGCCCGGCGTCACCTTGGGACGTTCCACCGGAGCGGCTTCCGCCGGCGGCGCGCTGTTCGTGAACGCCGCGGGCTGCACGGTGTTGTCACCGGCCACAGCCGGGCTGGAAGCAGCGACCAGTACGCTGGCCGCGAGGATGATGGCGAAGGACACGGCACTCCCCCTGAAGTCGAAACCCGGTTTTCGCGCACGGAGGCGGGCCCGGGTTCCCCGGGCCAAGCATGCTTCACTGCAATCCCCGAGCCACGCTGCCCCGCAACGGGTTCGCGCCCGCAAGTGAAAGTCATCACGAGTCGATTGGGCCCGCCGTCGCTGGGCCCGCCGCCCCAGTTCATGCGGGATGCAGCGCCGGGCATTGCGCGGACGAGGGGCTCGAGTCGAGCGCGGACCACACACGCTCCTCTAGAAGAGCGTGGTCTGGTCCAGCCGGCCGAGTGCGCGGGCCCGTCGCTCGAACGCGAAGTAGCCCCAGCGCGCGAGCACTGCGAAGGCCAGCGTGAGGCCGCACAGCACGAGCAACACCTGCGCGTCGGTGAAGCGTTCCATCAGCCCACGTGTGCCGTGCCCGGCGAGGAACCGGCGCAGCGCCTCGTACCACCACGT
>CAZADU010000310.1:0-2320 GCA_964483945.1 uncultured bacterium | reverse complement strand
CATCCAGCACGGCAGCTCGGACGCCCGTGTGCCCGCACCCAACGCGCGCCAGTTGTACCGAGCGCTCGTGGATGTGGGGGTGGAAGCGAGGCTCACGATGTTCCCGGGCTTCGGCCACGGGCTCAACAAGCCCAAGGCGGTCCTGGCCGCGTTGGAGGAGAACCGCGACTGGTTCGACACGCGCGTGATCGCGCCGCGCCCGGGGCAGCGGAAAGACCCCAAGGGCCGGTAACCCGTTTTAACTCGCAAGAGAACGTCGCCCGAAAAGCGCGGCCCGCTTCGTGCTATTTTGGCCGCCCAGCGGGCGTCCGGCCGCCTCCGGCCGCTCTGGTCCGGCCCGCGCAATCCCAGCCACCACAGAGGTTTCGCATGTCCGGGCGAGCGGATTTCATCCTGCGAGCGAACGCCGACTACATCGAAGAACAGCACCGCCGCTGGTTGGAGAATCCCCGGGCGGTGCCCGAGGACTGGGCACTGTTCTTCGCGGGGATGGACTTCGGCGAACGCCGGCCGCCCTCGGCGGGTGGGCCCGATAGCGCGTTCGCAGTGGTGCACGCCTACCGCGAGTTCGGCCACCTGGTCTCGCGTCTGGACCCACTGGGTGCCGACGGCCCGGCCACGCACCCGTTCTTGGAGCTGGCCGCATTCGGGCTTACCGAGGCGGACCTGGACCGTGAGGTGCAAGCGCCGTTTCACGGTGAGTTCCGCGGCACGCTGCGGCAGCTGATCGATGCGCTGCGCGAGACCTACTGCGGCACGCTGGGCCCCGAGTTCATGGACATCCCCGATGCCGCCGAGCGCGAGTGGCTGCAGCAGCGCATGGAGTCCACGCGCAATCGTCCGCAACTTTCGAGTGCCGCGCGTGTGTCGATCCTGCGCGCAATGTTGCAGGCGGACGGATTCGAGCAGTTCCTGCACGCGCGCTATACCGGGCAGAAGCGCTTCTCGCTCGAGGGCGGCACGTCGCTGATTCCCATGTTCGAGACACTGGTGGACAGCGCGGCCGGGCTGGGGGTCGAGCAGCTCACCATCGGCATGTCGCATCGCGGGCGCATCAACTTCCTCGCCAACATCATGAAGAAGCCGTTGGAGATGATCTTCAGCGAGTTCGAGTCGGCGTTCGCCCCGCCCGAGCTGCAGGGCCACGACGACGTCAAGTACCACCTGGGCTATTCGTCGGACCACGTGCGGCCCGACGGGCGCCGCATTCACCTGTCCCTCACGTACAACCCCAGCCATCTGGAGTTCGTGAACCCGGTGGTACTGGGCGCGATGCGCGCGCGGCAGGAGATGATGGCTGACCGCGATCGCGTCCGTGGCATCCCGGTGCTGATCCATGGCGACGCCGCGATCTCGGGCGAGGGCATCGTGCCCGAGACCCTGGCGCTGGCACAGTTGCCCGCCTACCAGACCGGCGGGACGCTGCACATCGTCATCAACAACCAGATCGGGTTCACCACGTCGCCGCACGACGCGCGTGCCACGCGCTATGCGTCGGCCATCATGCGCGTGGTGGACGCGCCGGTGTTCCACGTCAACGGCGACGACCCCGAGGCCTGTGTGCACGCCATGACGCTTGCGCTCGAATACCGCATGCGGTTCAAGCAGGACGTGTGCGTCGACCTGTTGTGCTACCGCAAGCACGGCCACAACGAGATGGACGACCCCTCGTTCACGCAGCCGGTCATGGTCCAGAAGATCGCCAAGCACGTGCCGGCCGCGCGCGCCTACTCAGCCCGGCTGGTGAACGCCGGCGTGCTGGACGGCGCGGCGGTCGAGCGCATCGAGGCCGAGCTCGACACCACGTTCCGCGCCGCGCACCGCAGAGCGTCCAGCCAGCCCATTCGCCCGTCGCGCCATGAGCCGCGCAGCACGTGGCAGGGGTTGTCGTGGGCGGGCGAGGACTGGAGCGCCGACACACGCTCTCCACGCGAGACGCTGGAACAGGTCCTTCACGGCGTCACCCGCCTGCCCGACGACTACCACCCGCACCGCAAGATCACGCAACTGATCGCCGAGCGCCGCCGCATGTTCCTCGAGGACCGCGTGGACTGGTCCCTCGGCGAGGCGCTCGCCTACGGCACGCTGCTGCTCGAGGGCCGCAACGTGCGGCTGACCGGCCAGGACGTTGGCCGCGGCACGTTCACGCACCGCCATGCCACGCTGTTCGACGCTGAGAATGGTCAGCGCTGGGTGCCGCTGCAGCACCTGCTCCAGCGTCTCGCGCGGGGCGCGCGTGTCGGCGCTCCAGTCCTCGCCCGCCCACGACAGCCCCTGCCACGTGCTGCGCGGCTCGAGTCGCGACGGGCGGATGGGCTGG
>CAZADU010000309.1:0-1658 GCA_964483945.1 uncultured bacterium | reverse complement strand
CGGTCCAGGCTCCCTACTACCGCGGCGACGTGCTGGAACTGCGCCTCACGCCCGAGGCCGCGCGCATCGCCCTGCCGCGCGGTGCGGGCCCGACCCGCGCGCGCCCCGCCGGGCGGCTGGGCCTGCCCACGCTCGACGCGGTGGCGGCCTCGGTCGGCGCGCTGGCGTTCGAGCCCGAGTTCCGCGGCGAGCTGCCGCCGTCCGACGGCGAGGGCCCCGACTTCACGGCGTTCCACCTCGTGCACCTCTCGCCCGACGCCGACCTCGAGCGCGCGCTCGAAGCACTTCGCGCGCTGCCCGAGGTGGCAAGTGCCGAGCCCATCGCGGTGCTGCCGGTCTCGGCCCTGCCCAACGACTCGCTCACGTTCGCCACGTTCTGGCTCTATAAGGACCAGCCGCTGCGCACCGACATCCGAGCCCCCGAAGCATGGCAGGTCAGCACGGGCGACACGGGCATCGTGGTGGCGATCCTCGACACCGGCGTGATCCCGTACCACCCCGACCTGGGTGGCCGCGCGGGCGAGCGCGGGCAGATGTGGGCCAACTGGGTCGAGCGAGCAGGGGTTCCGGGAGTGGACGACGACGGCAATGGTTACGTGGACGACGTCGCGGGCTGGGACTTCGTCGTGATGGGCACCAGTGCCGCACCCGGTGAGGATGCCCACAACGAGGACAACGATCCCAACGACTGGGCGGGGCACGGTACTGCCGTGGCGGGCATCGTCGGTGCGATGCCCGGCAATGGCATCGGGCTCGCGGGCGTGGTGCCACAGGTGCGCATGATGGCGTTGCGCATGGGCTGGCTGCAGACGGCAGCCCTCCCACCTGCGGGATTGGTCGACATGTCGTATGCCGCGGCCGCGATCCGCTACGCCACGCGCAATGGTGCGCACGTCATGAACTGCTCGTGGCAATCGCTCAATCTCTCGGGACTGGATGCGGCCGTCACGGCGGCGACTCGCGCAGGGCTGGTGCTGGTGAACGCGGCGGGCAACTTCGGTACGACCAACACCTACCTGGGCCAGCGCGAGGACGTCATCGCCGTCTCGGCCACCGACTCCACCGACGCGGTGTGGTCGAACTCGGTGGTGGGGCCGTGGGTGGACCTCGCGGCCGCGGGTGTGAGCATGACGTCCACGATGTTGCAGCGCCTGGCACTCACCGACAGCCTGCTGGGTCGCACGCCCGCCTACCGCTCGTTCATCAACGGCACGTCGTTCTCGGCACCCCAGGTCTCGGGCGCGGTCGCACTGTTGCAGGGCCAGCGCCGCGTGCTCGGGCTCGACCCGCTCACGCCGGCGGGCGCGCTGCTGCGGTTGCGTGAGACCACCGACGACATCCGCGCGCAGAATCCCATCTTCAGCAACTACGGCACCGGCCGGTTGAACCTGTTCCGCGCGCTCGCGGACCCGCCGCGCTCGCTGGCGGTGCGCGCACGCGCGCGCACGGTCGGGCCCGCGGTCGTGCTGCGCTACAACACGGGCTCCTCACGGGTGGTCTATGCGATGAGCGACCGCTCGGTCGTGGCCTACGACGGCACCACGGGCGACACCGCGTGGGTGCGCGTGCTGCCGGCGGTCCCCATCGGCCAGATGGCGGCGGTGGACGTGGGCGCGCCGGTCGGTGCGCTGATCGTGGTGCCCGCCGCGAACGGCAGC
>CAZADU010000308.1:0-3867 GCA_964483945.1 uncultured bacterium | reverse complement strand
CAGGCGGTCAGTATCGGCGCTCAAGGGTTGCGGGGCTGGCGCCGATAGTCCGTTGGAGGTCTTCCGGAGGACAACGCGGACAGGGTCGTCCGCCGCCGGTGGGCCACCATCCATCGAGGCCCCTCGTGAACGACCGTTCCCGTCACTCGCGCCCCCTGCTGCCCGCGTTCTCGCCCGCCATCGGGCTGCGCGAGGTGCTCGACTCGGCTCCGGATCTGGTGTTCAGCACCGACCAGTGGGGCCGGCTCGTCTGGGCATCCGCGGCGTTCGAGTCGTTCACCGGCCGCCGCGTGAAGGACTGCGTCGGGCACTCGTGCCACGAGCTGGCCCGACCGGCGGATGCGAGAGGCCTCATGCGCGCGTTAATCAAGGGCCGCAAACCAGGAGCCGCAGCGTTCGGTCGCACCTTCGGCCTGCAGCGCCCCGACGGCACCACCGTGCAAGTCGATGCCCATCTGAGGTTCCTCGACTCGCCAGATGGCGATCGCTACCTGGTCGGCGTCATGCGCGAGCTGAGCGTGGCCGTCGCAGCACCCGTCGTTTCGCCGGAGGCTGCGATCGCAGCACCCAGCGTTTCGCTGGAAGCTACGGCCCCGGCCGCAGTACCCTCCGATTCGCCGAACCGCGAGCTGCAGCTCGAGCGCAGCCTCGCCGAGGCGCGCGAAGTGGCCCAGGCGAAGGGTGACTTCCTCGCCACGATGAGCCACGAGATCCGCACGCCCATGAACGGCGTGATCGGGATGACCAACCTGCTGCTCCAGCACGACCTGCCGCAAGAGTCCCGGCACATGGTCGAGCTGATTCGCCAGAGTTCGCAGACGCTCCTGGCACTCATCAATGACACGCTGGACTATTCCCGGCTCGAGGCCGGCCGCATGCCGGTAGAGCTGCTGGACTTCGACCTGCGCGTCACACTCGATCAAGTCGCGGGCGTGCTGCACCCGCTCGCCGACGAGAAGAAGTTGCGCTTCGAGACGCGTGTCAACTCAGTGGTGCCGTCTCGCCTGCAGGGCGATCCGGGCCGCCTGCGGCAGGTGCTTCTCAATCTGGGGGCCAACGCGGTCAAGTTCACCGAGCACGGCTCGGTGCAGGTGAAGGTGGAGCGCGAGCTCGAGGACGACAACCGTGTCACGCTCATGTTCCGCGTCACGGATACCGGCCCCGGCATCGAGCCCGAAGCCATTCCGCATCTGTTCGAGCCCTACACGCAGACAGACGCCAGCGTTGCTCGCCGCTATGGCGGCTCGGGGCTGGGACTCGCGATCGCGCGCCGGCTGGTCGATGCCATGGGCGGCGAGCTGGGGGTGGAGAGCCAGCCGGGACAGGGCAGCACGTTCTGGTTCCGCCTGAAGCTCGAGAAGCAGCCCGTGGTCGTGGGCAGCACCTACATGCCGCCGGCCGAGGTGGCGCTGCGCGGCGTGCACCTGCTGATCGCGGACGGCAACCCGGGCGACCGCGAGCCGCTCGCCGACGTGCTCACCGCTTGGGGCTGTGTCGTGGAGCGTGCCGAGAATGGTCCCGAGGCGCTGCGCAAGGTGCGGGAAGCCGCCGGCCGCGGAGCGCCCTATGCCGTGGCCGTGCTGGACCGCCATCTCGAGGGCCTGGACGGCGAAGAGCTGGGCCAGGCGATCCGTGCCGACAGCGACCTCGACGCCACGCGACTCGTCATGATCACGAACGTGGGCCGTCCCGGCGATGGCGGCCGAGTCAAGGCCGCGGGCTTCGCCGCCTACCTCATGAAGCCGCTCGAGCCCGCGCAGTTCTACGAGGCGCTGGGGGAGATCCTGCATCCGGGCCACGCCACCACGCCGCAGGTCGAACGCTCGCTCGTCACGCGCCACTCGCTGGCTGAGGCGCGCCGCGGCAAGCTGCGCCTGCTGCTCGTGGACGACGACCCGATCAACCAGCTCGTCACCTCCAGCGCACTGCACCGCGTCGGCTACAATCTCGAGGTGGCCAACAATGGCCGCCGGGCGATTGAGCTGACCGAGGAGGGGCGCTGGGACCTGATCCTCATGGATATGCAGATGCCCGACCTGGACGGCTGCCGCACGACGTCCGCCATCCGCGCGCGTGAGCGCGGGTCGTGGCGCACGCCCATCATCGGGCTCACCGCCAATGCCGACCACAAGCCGGATCGCGAGCGCTGCCTCGCTTCGGGCATGGACCTCGTGCTCGGCAAGCCGATCAACCTCGAGCAGCTCACGGCCACGGTCGAGAAGTACACGACGCACGACGGCCGTTCGGCCGAGCCCGAGCGCCCCGACCAGGCACCCGTGCGACTGACGGTGGTCTCGTCGCACTTCGACGCGCCGACCGCCTCGGTCGGGCAGACGCATCCCGCGCCGCTGCGGATCGCCAAGCCGACCGCGGCCGAGCCGGTGATCATCGAGGTCCCGGTGCTGCCCGATGGACCTGCGCTGGACCTCGAGCAGCTCGAGTCGGCGTGCATGGGCTTGCCCGCGCTGCGCGCCTCACTGCTGCACGCTTTCCTCAATGACATGCCGACCCGGCTCGACCGCCTCGAAAAGGCGTTCGACGCCGCCGACCCGCGCCGCCTGGAGTTCGAGGCGCACGGCTTGAAGGGCATGTGCGCCACGATCGGCGCGAATGGCTGTGTGCTGTTGTTCGGCGAGATCGAGGACCATGCCCGCGAGGACCTGTCGATCGAGACACGCGTGCTGCTGCAGCCAGCGAAGGACGAGGTGGAGCGGACCGAGCAGTTCATCCGCCGGTTCGAGACCATCCTCAACCGCGAAGCGGCCTGACCCCTTCGTAGATCCCCGAGCGCCCGGACGTGCTCCTCGACGTCCGGGCGTTCGCCATTCCGGCGCCGGCTCCACTAGAGTGAGCCGGACCATGCGCGCCACTCGCCCCGCCTTCCTCACACGCCATCTCGCCGTGCTCACGGTCGGCCACTTCACGATCGACGCGTACTCCAGCTTCTTCCTGCCGCTGCTGCCGCTGCTCGCACACCGGCTCGGGCTCAACTACGCCATGATCGGCGGGCTGACGGCGATGGCGAGCGTGTCGTCGTCGTTCTCGCAGCCGCTATTCGGCGTGCTCGCCGACCGTATGCGCCGGCCGTGGTTCGTGGCGTTCGGCCCGCTCATCGCCGCCGTGTTCATGGCCTCGGTCGGGCTGGCCACGCGCTACGAGACGCTGGTCGCACTGCTCGTCATGGGCGGCTTCGGTGTGGCCATGTTCCACCCGCAGACGGCCTCGCTCGCCGGGGCCACGAGTGCCCAGCGCGGGATGGCCATGTCGTTCTGGGTCACGGGCGGCACGCTCGGTTGGGCGCTCGGGCCGGCCTACGCGACCGCCGTGGTGTCGCGGTTCGGACTGGACCGCACTTGGGTGGCGGCGATTCCCGGGCTGGTGCTGTGCGGGCTGCTCATGGTGTGGTTCGCCAAAGTGGCGCCGAGCTCGCACGCACGGCGGGTGCAGGCCCCGATGCGAGAGCTCAAGCCGGTGCTGCGCCCGCTGCTCATGCTCTACTTCACCGTGGTGTGTCGCTCGGCGGTCTCAGCCGGCTTCGCCACGTTCTTGCCCATGTGGGTGCACGAGCGCGGCGGCGACACGGCGCAGGGCGGGCTGTTCACGACCGTCTACCTCACGCTCGGCGCGCTGGGCGGGTTCGCGGGTGGCTGGCTCGCCGATCGCTTCGGTGGCCGTGCGGTGGTGGTGCGATCGTTCGCCGCGGCCGCGCCGTTCTATGTGCTGTTCTTCGTGGTGCCCGATGCGTGGCGGTTCGCGATGCTCGTGGCGGGCTACTGCATCATGCAGTTGTCGCTGCCCGTGAACGTCGTGCTGGGCCAGCAGATCTCACCGCGGCATGCCGGCATCATCTCCAGCGTGCTCATGGGC
>CAZADU010000307.1:0-4495 GCA_964483945.1 uncultured bacterium | reverse complement strand
CTCCTACGGCGACGCGATGCTGGTGGTGTGAGAACGCGACGTCCCGCGCCGTCAGTCGATCAGCACCAGCCGCCGGACCGCGGGGCCCACGGGGCTCATGTGCGAGCTGCTGCCGCCCGAGCTGATCCGCTGGGCGAGGGTGAAGTAACACGGGCGCGCTTCCCGTCGCGCCGACGCTGCGCCCATTCCCGGGGTCTCACGGCTCCGGCCCAACCGGAATGCGTGCGGCGGGTGCGGCTCCCCCCGGGGGGAGAGAGCAGACGCCCGCCGCACTCCGTACTCCGACCAGCCCTCAGCTGGTCAGGACGGGGACTTCCATGCCCTTCGCCGCGGCGGTCTTCGGCAACGTCACCTTGAGCACGCCAAAGTTGACCGCGGCAATCACCTTGTTGGCGTCCACGGGTACGGGCAGCGCGATGTGGCGCGTGAACGCGCCGAAAGTGCGTTCCATCCGGTAGGCCTTTTCATCTTTGCGTTCCTTCTCCGCGCGCTTCTCGCCGCGCAGAATCAGCAGGTTCTCGCGGACGGTGACGTGGATGTCCTTGGCTTCCATCCCCGGGACGTCCACGGTGACCACGATGTCCTGATCGGTCTCGACCATGTCGAGCGGCGGCGCATAGCCTTCGATCATCTGGGCGGCATCGAACCAATCACGGTCCCAGAGCCGATCGAAGATGCGGTCCATCTCCTTGCGAAGCGTCAGCATGCCATTTCCCGGGACGAGCGGCTTCATGATGCGCTCCTTCTTGGCGCCCGTGGATCCCACGTGGTCCCTGGCGTCCGGGGGGACTCCGTGTTGTGGCGGCCCAACCGCATCAGAAGTAGTCGCATCACGCGTGCCGCACGCTGTGCAGCCCCGGTCAGGTCGTGTGTCGCGCTTGGGCGGGCGCTGCACGCGCGATCGCACGCCAGATGCAGGTTCACGCACGACGCCCCGGCCGGGGCAGGGGCCTCGTGAACCGTGCGCGAACACGCGCCGGGACTCTGCGTGACAGCGTGTCAGTGCTCGCGAATGTTCGTCATCCTGCCGAAGCCGCACGCCGCGCAGTGGGCTTTGTGCGGCGCGTGGCCCCGTGTGCATGCCGCCGCGTGCGCGGGGTTGCGGTGCGCTTGCGCGACTCGGATTCCCACTTGGCATCGAGCATGCCTTCGCGATCGGACCACACATAGTGCGAGCGTCCGCCGAACGCCTTCTCGAGCTCCTTGGCGATACGGTGCGCCAGCTTCTGCGATGTGGTGAGCACCTCGAGCCCCTCGCGCGTGCGGCTGAGCAGCACCAGGCGGCGTTCCGGCTGCGTGGCGCGGGCTCGGCGCTCGACGTTGTAGATGCGGCGACGCACCTCGGCCTCGCGCTCGGGTTCGAGCGCCGGTGTGACACGGATACGGCCGAAGTACTCCTGCTCCTCGACCTGTGCGCACGCCGGGCACAGCGTCCAGTGAACCACCGCCGGCACGCGGCGCGCGAGTCCGGCGGCACGCCAGGTCTTGAGCTTGTAGACGGCGAGGCAACGCTCGCAGGCTGCGGGTTCCTCCAGGCCGCGCATGCGCTTGACGATGGGAGGGCTGCCGTCCTGGCGGGCGCGCTTGCGTTGCGGTGTGGCAGCGCGCGTCCTGGCGCGCGTCTCGGACCCAGTGACCGTTCTCCTCACGACTGGCCTCCTCTCCCTTGCGGGTGCTCCAGGGCGGAGCCACGGCGCTCACGGTGCCCCGAGCAGACTGTTCTCCATCTCCTTGGCCTCTTCGGGCGCTGCGGCGAGCAATTCCGCCACACTGACGCCCCGCAAGCCACTTTGCTTCATGTGCTTCAGGATCACGCCAAGAGCCTCCACGGTCTGGCCGCGGTCGGCGTCCCCGAACGGACTTCCGTCGTGCAGGATCAGGATGGACCCGGCCGAGAGCCGGGCGAGCACGCGTCGCACGATGACGTGCGCACCCGGCCGGTACGTGTCCTCCGGGTAGACGTCCCCCAACACCGGCAGGTAGCCGAACCTCGCCACGTAGCGCGCCTGCGACGGCACCATGAACCCGAACGGCGGCCGGTAGTGACGTGCCTGCACACCGGTCGCGCGCTTTACGGCCTCGGCCGAGCGCTCGATCTCGTTGCGGATCATCCACGGCAGCAGCATCGGCATGGGTAGGTGCCGGTCGCCGTGCACGCCGAGCTCGTGTCCTTCGGCCGCCATGCGGCGCACGAGATCGGGCAGCCGGTCCACGTTGCGGGCGAGCGTGAAGAACGTGGCGTGCGCGCCATACTGCTGGAGCAGCTCGAGCACTTGTGGCGTGAAGCGTCCGTTGGGGCCGTCGTCGAACGTGAGTGCCACCAGGTCCGTCACGCTGTCCACGCGGCAGAGCAGATGGCCGCGCGCCCAACTCGAGAAGTGCGGCGTGTGCAGGAGCGTCATGGCGTGCCTCGTGCGAGTGGCGCGCTCGCGCTGGGCGGCTCGGCGGCCTCAGCGATCAACTGCACGAGCCCGCGCTGCTCGCGGCGCGCGCGCCGCACCAGCCGGGGGTGGCGCCAGCGCTCCAGCATCAGCCGCGCGCGCTCCCACAGCACTTGCGCGCGCCTGGCGTATTGCAACGTGAACAGTCCGAGTCCCATCGCCAGGACCAGCAGCCCCACGGCCGGCACCACGTCCACGCCCATGAGGCGCGTGAGGACGATGAACAGGGTCAAGTAAGTGACGGGGAAGAACACCAGGCCCGACGAGATGCGGCCGAACGTGAAACGGGTCGGGTCGCGACCGACGGAGTGTGCGATCCATTCGCCTGCGGCCCACGGAAGCCCGTGCAGCGTGGCGCCCAGGGCAGCAGGCACGGCACCCAGTGCGCAGTAGAGCGCCAGCACGCCCGTGCGCTGGAGCCAGGGGGCCGTGTCGGGGTCCCAAGTGATGGCGCGGTCCGATAGTCCTAGCGCTCGTCGCGCGCGGCGATAGGCGCGCGCATGGCGCCGGATGCCGGCGAAGCGCGCGGGATCGGTGGCGCGCATGTGCCCGAGCGTTGCGGCGACTCGCTGCGCGCTCTCCAGCTCGGCCACGCCGCGCACCGGCGAGAGTCCGGCAAGTGGCTCCAACTCCGAGACGGCCGCGGCCAGCGCGGGCTCGGGCAGGTCCAAGATGAGCGTGCGCAGCGATTCGTGCAGCGTGTCGGTCAGCGCATGGACGGCCGTCTCGCCGGCGTCCTGGCGGTGTGCCAGATAGGGCTCCAAGTAGGGCTCGAGGTTCACGGGCAGCCCCACGCTCACGGTGACCTCGCTGCCGTAGGAGGTGCGGTCGGCGTAGTGAATGCCGGCCGCGAGCACCACCGGCGCGGTGCCCGCCGCGCCGTGCACCACGGCGTTCAGGGCGATGCGCGCCGCACCCGTCTTGAGTCGCAGCACCTGCCGGTCGGTCTCGCTCACGCCTTCGGGGAAGAGGGCGACCACCTCGCCTCGCGCGAACAGCTCGCGGCAACGGGCGAACGTGGTCTCGTTGCTCGTGCGGCCCTGTGGGTCGCGCTGCGCGAACACCGGCAGCGCGCCGTGCAGCTCGAGCAGGAACCCGCGCGCCGCGAGGCGGAAGAGTTCGCCCTGGGCCAGGAAGTGGAGTTTGCGGCCCAGTGCGACGTCCAGCACAAGAACGTCGGTCCACATCGCCGGGTGATTGGCCACGAGCAGCACCGGCCCCTGGCGCGGGAAGCGCTCGCCGTGGCGCACACGCAGACGGCGGAAGTAGACGCGCACCGCGGCGCGCATGAGCAGGCTCACCACGGAGAAGCCCACCGCGATCACGATGCGGCCCCAGCGATGCCGCGACACGCCCGTCGCCACGCCCTTCATCTCGTGCGAGGCGAGCCGTGGTGCGTCGGTCGGGCTCGCAGTTCCGGCAGGATCTCGCGAGCCGGCGTATGCCATTCCGTCAGCACTCGAGGGATGCCGCTCGTCACCGGGCAGCGGTACCGCATGCGTGACTTGATGCTGACTCGGGCGCAAGTCGTTGGCGTGTGCAGTTCTCATGGCCTTGGTCCGCGCAGCACCGGTCGTGGCGCCATGGCGGCTTTCGTGAGGATACACGGCACAGAACGTGCCATCTGAATATGATGCCAAGGGCCCTCACAGGAGGTGCCGTCATTCCCACCCTGATCAGCAAACCCTGGTTCGCCGACCGGCCCGTCATGGACCGGACCCGGCACATCGCCCGAGTACTCGCCGGGCATGGGCTGGGTGCGTTCCTGCACCAGACCGGGTTCGAGAAGTTCGCACCCAAGCACTGGTCCATGGCGAATGGCCACGCGTTGAGCCAGCCCGAACGGCTGCGCATGGCGCTGGGTGAGCTGGGGGCGACGTTCACCAAGCTCGGACAGATGATGAGCACGCGTGGCGACATGCTCCCGGCCGAGTACCTGGTGGAGCTGTCGCGGCTCCAGGACCGAGCACCGATGGTGAGCGAGGACCAGATCCTCGCCACGATCGCACGTGAACTGGGGGAGTCCGCGAGCGACGTGTTCGGCTCGTTCGAGC
>CAZADU010000306.1:0-2003 GCA_964483945.1 uncultured bacterium | reverse complement strand
GACGCACGCTGGATCCTCTACCATCTGGTCGAGCATCTGGCCGGCCACTACGGGCAGGTCCTGTTGCTGCGCCACCAGTACACCGACCGGCGAGCCAAATGAGCGATCCTCGGCGCGTCGAGTCGCGCATCGTGCCCGCGGCGGGGTTCCGTTCGCACGAGGTGGCGGTGAAGGTGGCCGAGATAGTCGCGGTGCACGATCTGGTACGCGAGGCCGCGCAAGGGCTCACGCCCGAGCAGCTCGGCCGGCAATCCGCGCCCGGGCGCAACACGCTCGGCATGCTGCTCGCGCACATCGCGGTGGCCGAGACGCACCTTGGGCAGATCGGGCTCGTGGGCGACCCGTCCGGCCACGTACAGGACGTGCTCGGGATCCGCGAGGATGACGACGGCCTGCCGCTGCCCGCGGACGGTTCCCCGCCGGCGGCACTCGAAGGGCGCGACCTCGCGTTCTTCATGGACCTGATCGCGCGTGCCGAGGCGCACACTTCCGCGGCCTGCGAGGGCCTCACCGACGAGGTTCTCAGCCACGAGATCGTGCGCCCACCGCGCCCCGACGGCACGCAGCGCGTATTCGACCGGCGCTGGATCCTGTTGCACATGGTGGAGCACGCCGCGTCGCACCTGGGACAGATTCGGGTCTTGCGTTCTGTACTCTAAGTCGCTGTTGTGCAAGCTACTGAGGTCGTTCGCTCGAGCATCACCTTCATTGATGTGGAGAGCGTGCAGTCACCGCCGGGAGGCTCGACCGGGGTCGGCTCGCGCCGCCGCGGGCGTCTGCCCCGCGCCGTGCACCCGACACGCGAACGCCCCGGCGAGACTTCCCGCCGGGGCGTCGTGTCGGTAACGGCTGCTCAGGACTACGTGCCCTCGCTCCACGTGGCCATGTACTTCACCTGCTCCGTCGTGAGCGTGTCGATCGACGTGCCCATGCTCTTGAGCTTCAAGCGGGCCACTTCCTTGTCGATGTCCTGCGGCACCACATGGACGCTTTTCTGTAGCTTGCTCGCCTTCTTCACCAGGTACTCCACGGACAGCGCCTGATTGGCGAACGACATGTCCATGACCATCGCCGGGTGGCCTTCGGCCGCCGCGAGGTTGATCAGCCGGCCCTCGCCCAGCAGGAACAGGCGCTTGCCGCCCTGCAAGCGGAACTCCTCGACGTAGGCGCGCGCCACCTTCCGGCTCACCGACAGTCGCTCGAGCGCGGGGATGTCGATCTCGACATTGAAGTGACCGGAGTTCGCGATGATCGCGCCGTCCTTCATGGCGAGGAAGTGCTCGCGGCGCAGCACCGACTTGTTGCCCGTCACGGTGATGAATAGGTCGCCGCGCGGGGCCGCGTCCTCCATCGCCATGACCATGTTGCCGTCCATCGCCGCTTCGAGTGCGCGGACCGGGTCGATCTCGGTCACGATGACCGTCGCACCCATGCCCTTGGCGCGCGAGGCGAGGCCGCGGCCGCACCAGCCGTAACCGGCGATCACCACGGTGGCGCCGGCGACCAGCATGTTCGTCGCTCGCAGCACGCCGTCCATGGTGCTCTGCCCCGTGCCGTAGCGGTTGTCGAACAGGTGCTTGGTGTCGGCGTCGTTGATGGCGATGACCGGGTACTGGAGCGTCTTGTCGGCCGCCATCGCGCGCAGGCGCGTCACGCCCGTGCTGGTCTCCTCGGTCCCGGCGAACACGCCCTTCAAGTACTGCTTCTTCTTGGTGTGCAGCACCGTCACCAGATCGCAACCGTCATCCATGGTGATGTTGGGCTCGGCCTCGATGCAGCTGACGATGTGCGAGTAGTAGGTCTTGTGGTCCTCGCCCTTGATGGCGTAAGTCGGGATGCCGTAGTGCGTCACGAGCGACGCGGCCACGTCGTCCTGCGTGGTCAGCGGGTTCGAGGCGCAGAGGGAGACCTTCGCGCCCCCGGCGGCCAGGGTGCGGGCCAGGTTCGCGGTCTCGGTCGTCACGTGCAGGCACGCCGCGATGCGGACGCCCTCGAGAGGCTTG
>CAZADU010000305.1:0-3719 GCA_964483945.1 uncultured bacterium | reverse complement strand
GAATCGGTCTCGTCCATGATCGCGATCTCCGGCTTGAGCATCGCCAACTGGAGGATCTCGGCGCGCTTCTTCTCGCCGCCCGAGAAGCCATCGTTCAGGTAGCGGGTCGCGAACGACTCGTCCATCTTGAGCATGGCCATCTTGGAGCGCATCAGCGTGCGGAACTCCTTCGGCGGGATGCCCTTCCTGGTGGGCATGTGGCCGTTCTCGCCGCCCGAGGGCGCGAGGCGCGCGTTCAGCGCGGCGCGCAGGAACGAGCCGAACGTGAGTCCGGGGATCGCCACCGGGTACTGGAACGCCATGAACAGCCCCATGCGGGCGCGCTCGTCCGTCTCCTTCTCGAGGATGGACTCACCCTTGAACAGGATGTCGCCCGACGTCACCTCGTACTTCGGGTGACCCATGAGCGTGTTCGCGAACGTGCTCTTGCCCGAGCCGTTCGGGCCCATGATCGCGTGCACCTCGCCCTTGTTCAGCTCGAGCGAGAGGCCCTTCAGGATCTCCTTGCCCTCCACGCTCACGTGGAGGTCCTTCACCAAGAGGTCGCCAGTCATCGGTCTCATGTCCATCCGGCCTCACGGCCGTCGTTGACGCGCGGTTCCGTCGCAGCCCCGTCCGGGGCATCGTGGAGCGCGCGAGTGCGTTCGGGTCAGGCCGAGAAGCTCTCGCCGCAGGAGCAGGCGTGCTTCACGTTCGGGTTGTTGAATTTGAATCCAGCGCCCATCAGTCCCTCGACGTAGTCGATCTGGGTACCGCCAAGGAGGACCATGCTCTTCAAGTCCACGATGAGCCGAACACCGTTGGACTCGACCGTCTCGTCGCCGGCCGCTCCGTCTTCGCAGAACTCCATGAAGTAGGAGTTCCCCGAACAGCCGCCGCCACGCACGCCGATCCGGAGAGCGATCTGCGGCGTGCCGCGGCCCGTGAGCAGTTCTTTCACCTTGTCCGCCGCGACCGGTGTCAGCGAGATCATCGACTCGGCTCCTTTCATCGCGCCCGTTCCAGGCCGCCCCGAGGGGCGCTTCGAATGGCCGCTTCCTAAAGTAGTGAGCGCGCCGCGGGCCCGTGGGCCGTCGCAGGGCGCGGGTCTCTATCCTGCGTGCTTCTCCTCGACATGGATCAGTGCCGGGCGCACGACGCGGTGGGCGCCGTCTCGCGTGCCCTTGAAGCCGGCGACGAGCATGGGCTCGCCTCCCACTCCGTGGTCCTGCGTACAGTTCACGCAACACTCCACCGCTCCGGGTTCGCCGCACATCCGGCAGGTCTCGAGGTACTCGAGTCCCGCCACCAGTTCCTTCTCCAGCTCCTGCATCCGGCGCAGGTTCTCGCGCGTCTGCTCGAGCTTGGTGTCGAAGAGCTGGCGCAACTCCTCCATGGCCTCGGGCCCGCGGTCGGACTTCCACCAGCGGTCCAGCAGGTCGCGCGTCTTGTGCAGCGACATGCCCAGCCCGTTCAACAGGTCGATCCAGCGCACGCGCTCGACCGCCGCGGGGTGATAGAGGCGGAACCCACCGCTCGAGCGCGTCGCGGGCTCGAGTAGCTGGAGCTCCTCATAGAGATGGATGGCGCGAACCGTCTTGCCCGACTGGCGAGCCAGATCGCCGACACGCAGGTAGTGCGTGCCGTTTCCAGTGCCACTGCCGAGGCTGTTGACGATGGAGTCGGTCATACCCTTACGCATGGGTGAGAGTGAGAATACAACCTAGTGCATGGGATGCAGTTTGGCAATCTGCGGTGGAGGATGAAGTTCTCCGTCTACTTCGACTTCACATGGACCGGACATCCTGACGGTCCAAAGAGAGCCGCAGAGGACCGCTCCAATGATGTAAACATATGATTTACAGTGGCTTGCGACGATGCTGGCGCAACCCGCCCGCTCTGCTCCCGTGACTGCCTGGGCTCGACCACTGATCGCCATCGAAGCGCCTACCGGGTAGTCAGCCTCAAGGCCAGTCGGCGTCTCGGCAAGGAAGTGATGGCGACCGGAGAACCTTTGATCATGCGGACGCAATCTGAGCGCACCTCACGTGCACCCATTGAGGACCCGTTCCCGCAGGAATCACATCACGACTCCAATGACTTCGCTGGGTTCGAGACACTCGCGCGTACACTCCCGCCCGGACCCCTATCGTCGAGGTCCACGATCGAGCTGCCTCGCGCGTCGATCTGAGTCGCTATTGAAGGCTTGAGAAGAGGTAACTGCCGGTGTGACGGCCGACGCCCCGTTCATCGAGAGTCTGGAGGCCCGGTCATGATCACGTCTGCTCACCGATGGCTGTTCCGCGCCGCGCTCCTGTGTGTGTCCACGGCTCTGCTGTCCGGGAGCCCACTGCCAGCCGTGGCGGGCGTTCCCTCGGCTAGCCTCTCGACAATCCCCCTCCACATCAACCTAGTGGGACACGACGGTTCCGCACCCGATCCGTTCGGGGAGTTCCAAGTCGTGGTGCGAGATGGCTTTAACGTCCCCTGCCCATCTGTCTTGGTGGAGATTGACTTGTCCACCGCCCTCGACCTGGACCTAGAGACCTTCCAGAGCTATCCGGGGATGTCGTTGGCGAACTGCAGCCCTCCCACTGTCTCGGCCGTGACCGATGCGGCCGGCGTGGCCCGCTTCAACATCATCGGCAACGTCCGGTTCCATTCCGGCGCGTCGACACCGTCGATTCCCTGCCTCGCAACGGTCACCGCGACTCCTTCGGGTGGCCCGTCCGTCGCGCTCGGCACCGTGCCCGTCGCGGCCTTCAACTTGGACGGAAAGAACGGCGTCGGTGGGCGGGACTTCCATCTCTGGCTATCCGACTATAGTTCCGGGAACAATCCAGCCTACTGCGACTACGACGGCTCAGGATCCGTCGGTGTGAACGACTATTCCCTGCTGGTCGCTCGCTGGGCCGGGCAGCGCTCCAAGTTCAGCGGCGGCGCAACATGTCTCGGCGGGATCCAGCCCGCGGTGATCGTGCTGCCTGCGAACATAGCCCTCGGCGTGGCCGACTGCTCGAATCCGCCGAGCTCATTGTTCAGCGCCGACTATTGCACGATTTCCAAGCGGACCGACCTGATCGTCACAGTGACGCTCCCCAGCGGCACGAATATCCACGACATCGTGGCCATCGAGGGGACGATCATGGTCATGGGAACTCCCGGCGTGCCGCTCCCGGGCTTCTTCCAGTTTGGGACGACTGGCTGTCATCCCACGGCACTCTCCGGATTCGGCGCCAACTCTGACGCGGGTGATCCCAACTGTCTGTCCGGCACTTCGGTCTTCCCCCGGGATGGCCAGTTGTCGAATGGGGGGACCGCAGCCGCCTGGCCCGATCCCGCCACCCTCCTGACGGACCGGTGCCGAATCCTAGCCGTGAACTTCGCAAACATAGAGTACATCGGTCCGGGCACCCCGGGCCCCGCGGGCGCCTGCAACTTCCGGTATGGAGACCTGCTGGGGTCGGTCCCCACTAACGTGCTCGGGATCCGAATCGCCCACAGTGGCCCCCTCTGTGCGACCGGAACGTGTTCAAGTCCGGTGGCATTCGTGATGCAGGAGCTGATCGTGTCCACGGTCTCCCCGGATGACCCGGGGCTCTACGCGGGTCCGCTGCTCTGCCCGGCTCCGCACTTGAGGCACGAAACGGCTGCCTCCGAGCTCACGACGTACGTGATCCGTCCCCTCGCGGGAGGCGCGAATGTGGTCTATGCGAACGGCATCCCGCCCGGGCTCGTGC
>CAZADU010000304.1:0-1907 GCA_964483945.1 uncultured bacterium | reverse complement strand
CCTTGAGCATGGCTGCATCCACCGGCGCGTTCTCCATCAAGACGGCGTCGTATCCGGCGAGCAGGGCCGGTGTCCAGCTTGCGGTGGGAATGCGATCGACGGTGAAGCCGTTCGACAACAGGGCGGCGTCGAACTGCGTGTGCGGCAGGTACAGGTTGTACGTGTCATCGAACAGCAGCCGCTTCGTGGCGGAACAACCGGTGAGCCAGTTGCAGACATTCAGGCCAAAGGCCTCAGCTGACGGACTGTAGTAGAAGTCGCTCAGACTCCAGTCATCGGCATAGACCACGACGCGGCCTTCCGCCCGTGCTGCGACGGGCGCGAGGAAACTGGCCGAGCACAGGAGGGTGGTGACCGCCAGAATCGTGCTCTTCTGTAGCAAGCTTCGCATCGTCTTCCCCCGAGGGTTGAATCGGCGAGATGGAACCGTCTGCTGGCAGACGACGGCTGGGCAACCTGCCCATCCCCGCAATATAGCTCGCCACACTGACCAAACATCGGGGAATCTGGTTCTCAGCCGACACGAGATTGCATTCTCGTTTCCGGCGATCATCGCGGCGGTCACGCGTCGGCCAGCGCGGCACAACTCGCTCGGCTGCCTGTCCGCGTGATGCCGCCGATTCGACTCGGGGAACCCTGCCCTGGGCTCACTCGATCGCTGCCGTCGGGATTCGCTCAATCCGCCGCGGCCACTCGCTCCGGCTTCGCTGCGAACTGGCGGATCACTCCGGCGAGCAGCGCGGGTTGATCGAGCATCATGAAGTGGCCGCAGTCCTCGATGCGCTCCATGGTGAGTCGCGGGATGCGAGAGTAGCCCAGCGCTTTCGCCACCTGGACCCGCGTCTCGCCCGGTTCCCACGAGTGCGGTGCGACCACGGCGAACACGCGCATCGGCAGCGCTTCCACGCTGGCCGAGAGGTCTGTCGAGAGTGCGACCGGGATCCACGCGCGCATCCTCTCGCGCTCCACTTGCGACGCCTCCCGCCACAACTGTTCGCCCTGGAGTGAATCGCGCCCGAAGCTCGTGTAGACCGCGCGCAACGTGCCCTCCCAGTCGCGGTCGAGCTGCGCGAGTAGCGTGTCGCGTTCGGCCGGCGTCATCTGCGGCGCGAGTGCGGTTTCGACCAGCACCAGCGCGCGCACGCGCTCCGGTGAGCGCAGGGCTTCGGCGGCCGCGACGAGTCCGCCGACGGAGTGCCCCACCAGCACGACCGGTTCACTGCTCTGCTCCGCGATGGCGCGATCGAGCGCCAGCGTGGCCTGCTCGAGCGCGAACGGCAGCATCATGGGCGACACGCCGTGGCCGGGCAGCTCGACGAGGGCCACGCGATGGTCGCGCGCGAGGTCGCGTGCGACTGGCATCCAGTGCTTCACGTCGGAGCCCAGCCCGTGCACGAGCACGACCGTGGGTCCGCGGCCCATGGAACCGACCAGCGCGGAATGCGGCGGCGCGGCCGGCATGGCGCGGAACACGAGCACGAGCGCCACGGCGACGGCCGTGGCGGCGGCGAGGCGTTGGAGCACGAGGGACCCCCCGGGGGACCCTCATGTCATCGGCAGGAACGGCGGCGGACTTGCGCGGGCAACCGGCGACCCGAAGGGCCCCGATGCTCCGGGACCCTTCGCACCACTCCGGTCAGACCACTTCCTGGCGTTCGCTGTCCCGGTGCACCATCCGATAGAGCACGGGCAGTACGAGCAGCGTGAGCAGTGTCGAGGACACCACACCGCCGATCACCACGGTCGCCAGCGGTCGCTGCACTTCGGCGCCGATTCCGGTGTTGAACGCCATCGGCACGAATCCGAGGCTCGCGACGAGCGCGGTCATGAGTACCGGTCTCAGCCGCCGCTCCGCCGCGGCGGGGACGGCCTCCGCGACGGGCGCGCCCGAGTTCAGGTACTGCCGC
>CAZADU010000303.1:0-2973 GCA_964483945.1 uncultured bacterium | reverse complement strand
AATGCCGCGCACGCCCATGGCCTTGGCACGCTGCACCACCCGCGGAACGTCTTCCGCACGAACGAGCGAGTTGCGGAGCACCCACAGGTAGTCCACAGGAGCGTCCGCCGGCGTGACCACGTCAGTCGGGGACGTGGCACCCTGCGCGCAAACCGGGGCGGGCCCTACGAGCCCCGCGACCAGGCACGCCAGCATCGCGGCGAGGAGAATCGCCGGCGATGGCGAACGCGGGCGGAAGGTCGCCCTCCCGCCCGCGTCGTGGTTCCGTTCCGCCGTGTCGAGCTGAAGGATCTCAGCCCCCGCCGACTTTGCGCGGACCCGTGCGCTGGCGCTTTCCGCCACCGCCGCCGGTTCCGGCCCCGACTGATTCCTTCTTGCGGCCTCGTTTCGGCTTGTCCTCGGCGGCCGCGGCATCATCGGCCTCCGCTTCGCCGTCGGCCTTCTTCTTCTTGGCCGCCTTCTCGCCGCTCTGGGCGAGCGCCTTGGCCTCGGCCGCAGCAATGCGGGCCGCGCGCTCCTGGTCCTTCTGCTCGACGGTCTTCACGAGCTCGAGGTAGGCCGTCTCCCCGGCATCACCGAGACGATGGCCGATGCGGATGATGCGCGTGTAGCCGCCGTTGCGCTCCGTGTACCACGGGGCAATGGTCGAGAACAGCTTGCTCGCGACCGCCGGCTTCATGATGAACCGGGCCACGTGGCGGCGGGCAGCGAGGTCCCCCTGCTTACCGAACGTGATCATGCGCTCGGCAAGCCGGCGGGCTTCCTTGGCTTTGGCCACAGTGGTCTCGATCCGCTCGTACTGGAACAACGCGGTCACCAGGTTGCGCAGCAGCGCATGCCGGTGCTCGGCCTTTCGTCCCAGTCTGCGATGGTCTTTGCGGTGTCTCATGGGTCTGCTCTTCCTCTCGTCGCCGTGCGGGGCACGTCACCGCGCAGAGCGCGGCGCGGGCCTCAGACCTCGGCCTTCGCCGGCTTCGACTCGTAGTAGGGGCTCACATCCATGCCGAAGTGCAGGCCCATCTCGGCCAGGATGTCCTGGATCTCCTTGAGGGACTTACGGCCGAAGTTGCGGAACTTGAGCATCTCGGCCTCGCCCTTCTGCACCAGCTCACCGATGGTCTTGATCTCGGCCGCGCGCAGGCAGTTGCTCGAGCGCACCGACAGTTCCAGTTCCTCGACGCTCTTTTCGAGCGTCTTGCGGATCCGGACCTGGTCCTCGTCCACCGCCGCCTCGACCTCTTCCTGCGGCTCCTCCTCGAAGCTGATGAGCAGGCTGAAGTGGTCGCGCAGGATCTTGGCCGACATCGAGACCGCGTCGTTCGGCAGGATGCTGCCGTCCGTCCACACCTCGAGCGTCAGCTTGTCGTAGTCGATGCGCTGGCCCAGACGAGTCGCCTCGACGGTGTAATTCACCTTGGTGACCGGCGAGAACAGCGAATCGATCGGGATCACGCCAATGGGGCGGTCCGCCGACGAGTGCTGATCGGCCGAGACGGAGCCGCGCCCGCCGTTGATCTCGACTTCCATGCGGAGATCGCCGTCCCGGTTGAGCGTGGCGATGTGCAGGTCCTTGTTCAGCACCTCGACCTCGGCGTCCACCTGCAGGGTGCCGGCGGTAACCTCGCCCTTGCCGCGCATCTCGAAGACGCCCTTCTTCGGGCCGTCTCCGTGCAGCTTGAGGCGCACCTGCTTCAGGTTGAGCACGATCTCGGTGACGTCCTCGATGATGCCAGGAAGCGTCGAGAACTCATGCAGCACGCCCTCGATGCGAACCGACGTGATCGCGGCGCCCTGCAGCGACGACAGCAGCACGCGCCGGAGCGCGTTGCCGAGCGTGGTGCCGAAACCGCGCTCGAGCGGATCGAGCGTGAACTTGCCAAAGCGCTCGGAGTTGCCCGAGTCCGCCTGCAGTCCCTTCGGCATCTGGAGATTCTTCCACTTCATCTTCAAGCCTCCCGGCGTAGAAAGGCGATCGTCACTTCGAGTAGAGCTCGACGATCAGCTGTTCGTTGATCGGCACCCCGATGGAGGCGCGGGTTGGGATATGGAGCACGCGGCCCGCGAGGCGGTCCGTGTGGATCTCCAGCCAGTCCGGCACACCCTGCCCCTTCCGGGCTTCGAGCGAGTTGGTGATGACGGTCATCTCGCGGCTCTTGGCGCGAACCTGGATTTCGTCGCCCACGCGAACCTGGAACGACGGGATGTCCACGTTGCGGCCATTGACCGCGAAGTGGCCGTGGCGAACCAGCTGACGGGCGGCGCTGCGCGAGGCAGCGAGGCCGAGGCGGAACACCACGTTGTCGAGGCGGCGCTCCAGCATCTGGAGCAGCACCTCACCCGTCACGCCCTTCGCCTCGCTCGCCTTGGTGAATGTGTGGCGGAACTGGCGTTCGAGCAAGCCGTAGATGCGGCGAGCTTTCTGCTTCTCGCGCAACTGCGTGCCGTAATTGGTTTCTTTCACGCGACGGCTCTTGCCGTGCTCGCCGGGCGCATAGCCGCGGCGCTCAAAGGCGCACTTGTCAGTGTTGCAACGGGCGCCCTTGAGGAACAACTTCATTCCCTCACGCCGGCAGAGCCGGCATCGGGCATCGTGATAGACCGCCATGCTGGAGTTCTCCTAGACGCGGCGCCGCTTGGGAGGGCGGCAGCCGTTGTGCGGGATGGGCGTGACGTCCTTGATGGCCGAGATCTCGAGACCCGCCGCCTGCAGCGAGCGGATCGCGGCCTCGCGGCCGGAACCGGGGCCCTTCACCCAGACCTCCACGCGCTTCAGGCCCATGTTGAGGGCTTCGCGAGCGGTGGCCTCGGCAGCGACCTGCGCGGCGAACGGGGTGCTCTTGCGTGACCCGCGGAAGCCTGCGCCGCCCGAGGTCGC
This sequence comes from uncultured bacterium, assembly GCA_964483945.1. GTDB lineage: Bacteria > Eisenbacteria > RBG-16-71-46 > RBG-16-71-46 > RBG-16-71-46 > JAIOPA01. The sequence continues at coordinate 98 of CAZADU010000303.1, read as the reverse complement.
CCACGACAACGCATTGCCCTGGCGGTCGGTGATCGTGATCACCGTGTTGTTGAACGACGCCTGGACGTGCGCGATTCCGTCGGTGACGATGCGCTTGG
>CAZADU010000302.1:0-8378 GCA_964483945.1 uncultured bacterium | reverse complement strand
TCGGCCGCGGGGAGCGGTTCCGCCCCGAGCGGCTGTTGTTCGCGCTCTATCGCTCGGGCACCACCGCGCACCTGGTGGTGGACGTGAGCACGGTGTGGGAGCAGCGCATGGCCGCGTTGCGCGCGCATGTCAGCCAGTTCGACCCTGCCGCGGGCGAGGCCACGTATCTCACAGCCGACGGGTTCGAGGCCTCGGTCGAAGCCCGCGCCCGGGCCTGGGGCGCGCTCGCGGGCGTGACGCATGCCGAGGGCTACCGCGTGCGCGGCCCGTGGCCGGTGCTGGACGTGCGCGCACTTCTGGGGAAGGGCGGAGGCAAGCATGGCGAAGGCTGACGGTAAGGCGCGCCGCAAACCGGCGAAGTCGAGCAGCACCGGCCGGCTGGAGCAGCCCGCTGCGAAGCCACCCCGGCGAGGTCGCCGCAAGCTTCGCATCGGCATCAGCTGCTACGCGCATTTCGGGGGCAGCGGTGTGGTGGCGTCGGAACTGGGGCGCGAGTTGGCGCGCCGCGGTCACGAGGTGCACCTCGTGGCGAGCCGGCTGCCGTTTCGGCTGCGCACGTTCGAGCCCAACATCTACTTTCACGAGTCCACGCCCGCGTCGTATCCGGTGTTCGAGGAGGCGCCCAGCAACCTCGCGCTCGCTGCCAAGATGGTGGAAGTGGTCGAGAACTACTCGCTCGATGTCATGCACGTGCACTACGCGATGCCGTTCGCGACCAGTGCCTACCTTGCCAAGCAGATCATGCTGCCGCGCCAGCTCGGTGTGGTCACGACGCTGCACGGCACCGACATCACGGTGGTCGGGGCGGAGGCCTCGTACTTCCGCGTCACCCAATTCAGCATGCAATCGAGCGACCGGCTGACCGCCGTGAGCAAGTACCTGAAGGAGCGCGCCGAGACGACGTTCGGGCCCACCAAGCCGATCGAAGTCATCTACAACTTCGTGGATCCCAACGTGTTCGCCCCCCGCCGTACCCATCGCATGCACTTGGGCGGGCCTGGCACCAAGGTGCTCATGCACGCGTCCAACTTCCGCCCTGTCAAGAACATACCGATCGTCATTCAGGTGTTTGCTGAGGTTCGCAAGCGGCTCCAGGCCAAGCTGGTCATGGTCGGGGACGGCCCTGAGAAGGCGGGGGCCGAGCAGTTGGCCCGCGAACTGGGGGTGCACCGGGACGTGTTGTTCCTCGGCAACCAGGACTGCATGGAGGAGGTGCTGCCGCTGGCCGATGTATTCCTTTTGCCGAGCTCTTCCGAGAGCTTTGGCCTCGTCGCGCTCGAGGCCATGAGCGCCGAGGTGCCGGTGGTCTGCTCCAACGCGGGCGGACTGTCCGAGGTGGTCGAACACGGGTTCACGGGTTTCCTGCATGACCCGGCGCACGTCGCCGGCTACACGGCCTCCGTCCTCAAGCTGCTGACCCACGACTCGCTCCGCCGCACCATGGGCCGTCGCGGCCGGCGAGTCGCGCTGGACCGCTTCAGCGCCGAGGAGATGGTCGGTCAGTACGTGAAGGTTTATGAGTCATTGCGCTGACGGCGCAGCCGGCATCGCAATGTGAACAGAACTGCGCTGACGGCGCCATCCCCACGAGGCCTCATGCTGGGCAAGAGCAGGCGCATCGCACTCATGGCCGAGGGCAGCTTCACGCCGCTCGACGCGAAGACCGCGCTGGGTGTGATCCGCTATCGCCCCGACGAGGTCGTCGCGGTGATCGACTCCGCGCGTGCCGGCCGGACCACGGGCGATTGCGTCGGCGTCGGCGGTGACATCCCGGTGGTGGCCGGCCTCGAAGCCGCGGCCGCACTCGGCGCCGACACGCTGCTGCTGGGGATCGCGCCGCAGGGCGGCGCGCTGCCCGGCTCGTGGCGCAATATCGTCGCAGATGCGCTGCGCCGGGGCTGGGACGTGCTTTCGGGCCTGCACGTGTTCCTTGCCGACGACCCCGACCTGGCCGCGCTCGCCGAGCGGCATGGCTGTGCGATCCTCGACGTGCGCCGCCCGCCCGCGTCGCGCCCGATCGCCGCGCGCCGTGCCGCGAACCTGGACGCGGTCGTGGTACTCACCGTCGGAACGGACTGCAACGTGGGCAAGATGACCACCGCGCTCGAGTTGCATGCCGAGCTACAGGGCCGCGGCGCGCGCTCGGCATTCGTCGCGACGGGCCAGACCGGGATCTTCGTGGCCGATCAGGGTGCGGCCGTCGACGCGGTTCCGGCCGACTTCGTGGCGGGTGTGGTCGAGCGCATGGTGCTGGACGCCGCACGCGGCGCTGACATCGTGCTGGTCGAGGGGCAGGGTGCGATCCACCACCCGGCATACTCGGGTGTCACGCTCGCGCTCATGCACGGCTCCTGCCCGGAAGCGCTCGTCCTCTGCCACCAGGCCGGCCGTACCCACATGAAGCTCGGTGACGCGGGTCCGGCGCCGAAGATCCGGGCTCTGTCTGAGATCATCCGCGACAACGAGCGCGCCGCGGGCTGGGTTCGCATGGCACCGGTGCTCGGACTCGCCATCAACACCATGATGTTGGATGACCTCGAGGCCCGCCGCACGCTCGAGCACACGGCACAACTGACCGGACTGCCCACCATGGACCCGGTGCGTTACGGTACCGAGGCCGTCGCCACCGAACTGATGCGGCGCGTGGACGAACGCAAGCGCCGCGCGTCGAACGAATAGATCGCCCCGGTCCCGGCGGGGCCGCGGAGGGAACCTCATGCGCCTCACCACCGAACCGCTCGAGTTGCAGACCCTGTTCGAGTTCCGTATCGCGCACGGCGCTCGCCGTGCGCACCGGAACACGCTCGTGCGCCTGTCGCACGACGGGATCGAGGGGCTGGGGGAGGCCGCGCCGTCCCACTACTACGGCGAGACGGCCGAGTTGGTGGACCAGGCGCTCGCCGCGTGGGCGCCCGTGCTGGGGGATGACCCGTTCGCGCTGGACGCCATCGACCGCCGCATGGACGGCGTCATGCACGGCCATCACGCGGCGCGCGCCGCGATCGAGATGGCGCTGCACGACTGGATCGGCAAGAAGCTCGGCGTTCCGGTATGGAAGCTGTTCGGGCTGGATCGCACGCTGGCGCCGAAGTCGTGCGTGACACTCGGCATGGCGAGCCCCGAGGAGATGGAGCACAAGCTCGACACCGTGCGGGATTTCCCGCTCATCAAGGTGAAGCTCGGCGGCCCGGGTGACGTGGAGAACCTGCGCCGCATCCGCGCGAACTACGCGGGCAAGTTGCAGGTGGACGCGAACACGGCGTGGAACGCGGCCGACGCGGTGCGCGTGCTGCGCCAGATCGAGCCGCTCGGCATCGAATTGGTGGAGCAGCCCGTTCCGCGTGGCGACTTGGACGGCTTGCGTTGGGTTCGCGAACGCAGCCCCATACCGGTGTTTGCGGACGAAAGCGCGCACTCGCTTGCCGACATCGGCGTGCTCGCCGGCCGAGTGGACGGCGTGAACCTCAAGATCATGAAGACCGGCGGCCTGCGCGAGATGCAGCGAATGATCCACGCCGCACGCGCGCATGGCATGAAGGTGATGCTCGGCTCCATGGTCGAGTCGAGCCTCGCGCTGTCCGCCGCTGCGCAGCTGGCGCCACTGGTGGATTACCTCGACCTCGACGGCCACTGGCTGCTCCGGGACGATCCGTTCTCCGGCGCGCCCGGTGAGCGTGGTGACATCCGCCTGGGCGACGGTGCCGGCCTGGGCGTGTTGCCCGCCGGAGCGGGAGTCCGGTGAGCCGGAGGCTTCGCCTCTACGTCGCCGGCACGGTGCTGGCGGCGGCCGCGGTATTGGCACTGGGCTGGCCGGAGCGCTTCGCCACCGACTGGGGCCACTATGTCGCGTGGGTCGTGATCTGCCTCGTCTCCGAGACGATGTGGAGCAACACACTGTCGGGCACAGCCACATGGAGCCTGTCGGCAACGGTCGGCCTGTCGAGCGCAGTGCTGTGGGGCAACGGCGCGGGCATCTGGATCTCGGCGCTGTCCACGTTCATCGCCGATCTGTTCGTGCTGCGCAAGCCGCTCGTGCGCGTGGCGTTCAACTCAGGTCAGGTCGCGCTCGCGACCTGGCTGGGTGCAACGTTGTTCGAGCTGCTCGGCGGACGCGGCGCGCTGCCGGTGGGACCGGGCGGCGGCGTGCTGGATCGCACCCAGGCCACGTCGCTGTTGCTGCCGTTCCTCGGCCTGGTCGTGGGTTACTTTGCCGTCAACCGCGCCATGGTCGCGCGCGCGGTGGCGTGGTCCACGAATCGCAGCTGGGTGAAGGCGCTGCGCGAGGACTGGCTCTACATGGCGCGGCTCGAGGTGGACGCGGCCTCGTTCCTGCTGACGCCGCTCATGGTCATCTCGTTCACCACGGTCGGCTACCCCGGCGTGCTGCTGTTCTACGCGCCGCTGTTCATGTTGTTCCAGTCCGACCGCCGCTTCAATGACCTGATGCGCGCCGAAGAGGCCAACTTGCGCAGCGCGCGGTTTGCCGCCAAGGGCGAGCTCGCGGCCGGCATCGGCCACGAACTCAACAACCAGCTGGTCGCGATCAGTGCGCGTGCGCAGATGCTGTTGAAGGACTCCGCGAACCAGACGTACGACAACACCCCGCGCCATGCACAGATCATCCTCGACCAGAGCAAGCGCATGGGCGTTCTGGCGAAGGGCCTCATGGACTACACTCGGAATCAGGTGAACGTGGAACCGATGGACCTGAACGGACTGCTGACGAGCACGATCGAGTTCGTGAAGGGCGACAAGCGATTCCACGCCGTGGAGTGGGACATCCAGCTCGACGGCGCACTTCCTCAGGTGCGCGCTGATGTCGGCCAGATCCAGGGCGTGTTCATCAACCTGTTCGTGAATGCGGCCGACGCCATGGCGGTACAGGAGTCGCGCCGCGCCATCATCGTGCGCACGCGGCTCGACCCGCGCACACAAGCGGCCGCGATCGACGTCGAGGACACCGGGCCCGGCATCCGGAAGGAGCACCTCGGCCGCATGTTCGAGTTCATGTTCACGACCAAGACGGACGGGCACGGGTTCGGGCTGTCGACCGCTCACCGCACGATCGAGAACCACGGCGGGCGCATCACCGTGGACTGCGAGCCGGGCCAGGGCGCGCACTTCCACATCGAACTGCCGCTGTCCGGGCCGGGGAGCCTGCGCTGACGCCCGAGCCGGTGAGCACCGGGGTCACGGTGCGGCCCGCCGTGGCGACCGTGGCGCGCATCGATTTCGGTGGTGTACGCCTGCTGGACGACGCGGGCGGATGGCATGACGCCACCGTGCCCAGCCGTCTGCGCGGCCCGAAGCGCGCACTGGGCAACGCCGTCGTGACCGGCGACCGCGTGCGCGTGGCATGGGACGGCGAACGCATGGTGGTCGAGGAGGTGGAGCCTCGGCGCAACGTGTTCTCGCGCCGCGCCGCGGGCGAGCGTGAGGAGGAACAGGTCGTGGCCGCGAACCTCGACCAAGTCTTCATTGTGGCCTCCGTTCAGCGGCCGGAGTTCCGGCATGGCTTCGTCGACCGCGTGCAGGTGCAGTGCGCGCGAGCCGGAATCCCGACCGTGCTGGCGCTCAACAAGGTGGACCTCGACACCCGTCACGAAGCCGACGCGATCCTCGTCGAATACTCGCGCGCCGGCATCGAGGGGCTCGCCACGTGTGCGACGACAGGGAGCGGGCTGGACGCCGTACGCGCACTCTGTCTCGCGCACCGCTCGCTTTTCGTGGGGCACTCCGGCGTGGGCAAGAGCACGCTGCTGCACGGGCTCATGCCGCACGAGACCATCGCGCGAGGCGACGTCAACGAGGTGACGGGGAAGGGGCGCCACACCACCACGGCGGCGGTGCTGTACCGGCCCGAGCCCGGCCTCGAACTGATCGACACGCCCGGCGTCCGCGCGTTCGCGTTGTGGGGCGTGGAGGCCGACGAGCTGGTGGATCACTATCCCGAACTGAGGCCGTTCCTCGGCAGCTGCCGGTTCGGCGATTGCCGTCACGACCGCGAGCCCGGCTGCGCGCTGCGCGCGGCGGTGGCGCGTGGCGAGGTGGGCGAGCGCCGGTTCGCGTCCTACTGTAAGCTGCGCGACGAACTCGCCAGCGGGTTCCACTAGCCGTCCGCTCCGGACGGACCGGGCCCGCATCCGCCGGGGCCCCTCGTGAACCAGCCCTTCAATCCCGCGCTCACGCATCTCGAGTGCTTCGACTGTGGCGAGCGCTGCGACCTCACCACGCCCCGCGCCACGTGCCCTTCGTGCGGCCGTCCATTGGTCGCGCGCTATGATCTCGAGCGTATCCGCAGCCAGGTGCCGCGCGAGTCCCTGGGCCGCTACGGCACCGACCTGTGGCGCTACCGTGTCGTGCTGCCGTTCTCACCGTCGTTCCCGGCGGTGCGGCTCGGCGAGGGCGGCACGCCGCTGCTGCCGATGCCACGGCTCGCGGAGTCGCTCGGCATGGACGCGCTGTGGATGAAGGAGGAGAGCCCCAATCCGACCCAGTCGTTCAAGGCACGCGGGCTGTCGTTGGCGGTGAACGGGGCACTCGCGTGGGGCCGGCGAGGCATCGCGCTGCCCTCGGCGGGCAATGCCGGGAGTGCCGCGGCCGCCTATGCCGCCGCCGCGGGATTGCCGTGCCGCGTGGCCATCCCCGAGGACACGCCCGAGGCGTTCGTGTTGGAGCTCGCGGCGTTTGGGGCCGAGGTACGGCTCGTGCCTGGCACGATCGCCGACTGCGGCCGCGTCGTGGCGGAGTGGGCGCCCGCGCCCGAGTGGTGGAACGTGGCCACGTTCAAGGAGCCGTTCCGGCTCGAGGGCAAGAAGACACTCGGCTACGAGATCGCCGAACAGATGCACTGGGAGCTGCCAGACGCGATCTTGTATCCGACGGGCGGGGGCACTGGGCTCGTGGGCATGGCGAAGGCGTTCCTCGAGATGCAGGCACTCGGCTGGGTGGGCTCGCGCCTGCCGCGCCTCATCGCCGTGCAGGTGCGCGGCTGCGCGCCGGTGGTGCGCGCGTTCGAGCGCGGCGATGCGCGCACCGAGGCATGGGCGAACGCCGCCACCGTGGCGAGTGGACTGCGCGTGCCGTCGCCGTTCGCGGACACGCTCATCCTCGACGCCGTTCGCTCCACGGGTGGTACCGCCGTGGCCGTGAGCGAGGAGGAGATGCTGGATGCCATGCTGGAGATGAGCGCGCAAGAGGGTTGCTTCGCCTGCCCCGAGGGCGGAGCGACGGTGGCGGCACTTCGGCAACTGCTCGCGAGCGGCGAGCTGAAGCGCGCCGAGCGCGTCGTGGTGTACGACACGGGCAGCGGTCTCAAGTACCCCGAGGCGTGGCGGGCCGCACTCGAGCGGAAAGCCGCGGCGGCGCGGGCATGAGCACTCCCGCACGGCTCGCGTCGGTGCTGCTGGCCGTGGCGTGTGCGGCGCTCGCGCTGCCGGCCGCAGCCACCAGCGCGCCCGCCGCGGTGATGCCGCCTCGCGTTCTGGTGGTGCGGCTCGAGGGCGTGGTCTCGCCCATCATGGATGACGTGCTCGCGAGCGCGATCGAACGTGCGCGGCGCGACGGTCATGCCGCACTCGTGATCGAACTGGACACGCCGGGCGGGCTCGAGCGCAGCATGCGCGGGATGGTGCAGCGCATCCTCGCCAGCCCGGTGCCGGTGGTGGTGTGGGTCTCGCCTGGCGGAGCGCATGCGGCCTCGGCCGGTGTGTTCCTCACACTCGCCGCCGACGTGGCCGCAATGGCGCCGGGCACGAACATCGGCGCGGCGACTCCGGTGAGCCTGCAGGGCCCGATGGACTCCACCCTCGCGCGCAAGGCCGCGAGCGACGCGGCCGCGTTCGCGCGCACCATAGCCGGCCAGCGCGGCCGCGACGTCCAGTGGGCCGAGGCAGCGGTTCGCGACGCGGTCTCGGCCAGCGAAAAGGAGGCCGTGGAGCGCGGAGTGGTGGACTTCGTGGCCGCAACGCTCCCCGAGCTGCTGCGGCTGGCCGACGGCCGGCCCGTGCGTCGTCCGGGCTCCGTGACCGAACTGCGCGTGGCTGGCGCGGCGGTCGAGCGCATGCACGCATCGTTTCGGCAGCGGGCACTCGGCCACCTCGCCGAGCCCAACATCGCCTACCTGCTGCTCATGCTGGGCTTCTACGGGATCCTGTTCGAACTGCAGAACCCGGGCGCGATCTTGCCGGGTGTGGCGGGGGCGATCTTCCTCGTGCTCGCCTTCCTCGCGCTCTCGGCGCTGCCGGTGAACGTGGCGGGACTGGCGCTGCTCCTGATCGGCATCGCGTTCCTGCTCGCCGAGGTCAAGGTGCAGAGCCACGGCGTGCTCGGTGTGGGCGGGGCGATCGCGCTCGCGATCGGCGGGCTGATCCTGTTCG
>CAZADU010000301.1:0-2250 GCA_964483945.1 uncultured bacterium | reverse complement strand
CCATGCACACCGGCACGCTGGCGCCGGGAGAGTCCCACTACTTCGCGGCGTCGCTCGACGGGTCACCCGCGAACATCGCGCTCATCTTCTCGCTCGGTGGCCTGGTGGGTGTGGAGAGCTACGCCAGCGACAGCACGTTCCAAACCATCCAGTGCGAGGAGTTGCCTGACTCCCAGGATCCCAAGCAGTGCGGACTCACTCCGACCGCCGGCCCCTCGTACGTGAAGGTCCGTGCGGGGAATAACCCCTCCCCGGCCCCCTACAGCTTGTTCGTCTATCGGGGCCGCTTCGGAGGCGGCGTCCCATCTTCGGAAGGCACTGAACTGGCGCCCGTCCCGGTGGAGGCGGGCGTGCCGTTCCCGGGACAGGTCGGCCAGTACTACCCCAGTCACTACCGGGTGCACGGACTCCAGCCAGGCATCATTCACAACGTGATCCTGTTCGGAATCACGGACGGCGCACACCTGTCCGTGATGGGCGTCCCCGCCTCGATGAATGGAATCGGCGTCGTCCAGTGGAGCGGCCAGACAGACAGCACGGTCGACTTGCGCGTGTTGGATTCAGGCCTGTGGGGGGGGGTCGACGGCGCGCGCTACTGGGTCTGGGCGCACTGAACGTCAGGACGGCGCGCCCAGACCCGCCTACATCCGGAACACGCCGAACTTCGTCTCCGGGATGGGCGCGTTGAGTGTCGCAGCCAGCGACAGGGCGAGCACGTCGCGCGTCGAGGCAGGGTCGATCACGCCGTCGTCCCACAGTCGCGCGGTCGAGAAGTAGGGGCTGCCCTCCTCCTCGTACTTGTCGAGGATGGGCTGCTTGAACGCCTTCTCCTCATCGGGCGTCATCGGCTTGCCCGCGGCCTCGAGGTTGGCCTGGCGCACCTGTGCGAGCACGCTGGCGGCCTGCTCACCTCCCATCACGCTGATGCGGCTGTTGGGCCACATGTAGAGGAACCGCGGCTGGTACGCGCGGCCGCACATGCCGTAGTTCCCGGCCCCGAAGCTGCCGCCGATGATCAGCGTGAGCTTCGGCACCTGCGCGTTCGCCACCGCGTGCACGAGCTTTGCACCGTCCTTGGCGATGCCGCCGTGCTCATACTGGCGGCCCACCATGAACCCGGTGATGTTCTGCAGGAACAGCAGCGGCACGCCGCGCTGTGCGGCCAGTTCGATGAAGTGCGTACCCTTGAGCGCGCTCTCGCTGAACAGGATGCCCTGGTTGGCGAGGATCGCGACCGGAATGCCCATCAGGTGCGCGAACCCGCATACTAATGTCGTGCCGTAGCGCGCCTTGAACTCGTGAAAGCGCGAGCCGTCCACGAGCCGTGCAATCACCTCACGCACGTCGTACGGGGTGCGGTTGTCGCGCGGGAGCACGCCGTGCAACTCCGCTGGGTCGTAGGCGGGTGGCTCCGGTGTGCGCACGTCCAGCTGCGCGCCGCGCGCGGGGCCCAGGTGCAGGATGATCTCGCGCGCCAACTCGAGCGCATGCGCGTCGTCGTCGGCCAGATGGTCGGCCACACCCGAGATGCGCGTGTGCACGTCGCCGCCGCCCAGATCCTCAGCGGTCACTTCCTCGCCGGTCGCGGCCTTCACCAGCGGCGGACCGCCGAGGAAGATGGTGCCCTGATTCTTCACGATGACGGCCTCGTCGCTCATTGCGGGCACGTACGCTCCGCCCGCCGTGCACGAGCCCATCACCACGGCCACCTGCGGCAGGCCGAGTGCGGAGGCACGCGCCTGATTGTAGAAGATGCGCCCGAAGTGATCCCGGTCGGGGAACACGTCCGCCTGCATCGGCAGGAACGCGCCACCCGAGTCCACCAGGTACACGCACGGCAGCCGGTTCTCGAGCGCAATCTCCTGCGCACGCAGGTGCTTCTTGACGGTCATGGGCAGGTACGTGCCGCCCTTTACGGTGGCGTCGTTGGCCACCACCAGGACGTGGCGGCCGTGCACCGTGCCGATGCCGGTGAGCAGGCCCGCACTGGGAGCTTCGTCCTTGTAGAGCCCATTGCCCGCGAGCGGCGACAGCTCGAGGAACGCCGTACCCGGGTCGAGCAGCTTCTCGACGCGGTCGCGCACGAACAGCTTGCCGCGTGACGTGTGTTTCTTGACCGCGTCGGCGCCACCGCCCAGGCGCACGGCCTCGAGCCGGCGGCGCAGGTCGTCTGCGAGCGCGCGGTGGTGTTCGGCGTTGGCGCGGAACTCGGCGCTGTTCGTGTCGAGATGGGACTCGAGACGTTCCATG
>CAZADU010000300.1:0-4792 GCA_964483945.1 uncultured bacterium | reverse complement strand
GTGTGCCTCGTGGTCGCGCGGCTCCAGCATCCACACGTCACCCGTCGCCACCGCCGGCACGCCGATGCGCCAGCTCTCGGCCAGCCGCTCGCGCAGCCGCGGCCGTTCGGCGGCGATGCCGCGTACGCCCAGCCACAGCCCGCCCGCGCTCGCGCGCGCGCCGCGTCGCGTGAGCCCACGCGCGATCTCGTCCGACGCGCTCACCGCCGCCGGCACGCCCACCGCCATCAGCGCGGTGGCGAGCCCCGGCGACTCCACGATGACGTGCAACCCCGCGTGGTGCTCGCCCACGCAGCGCACTAGGTCGAACGCGTCATCCAGATGCCGTGCGGTGAGTATTGCGCACAGGTTGGCCCACCCGCGCCGGTCGAGCGGCACCAGTTGCGCGCGTGGTCGCGACCAAGCGCGCGCCGCCCGCTCCCCACGCAACCCGCTCCCACGCGCCGGCACACGCGAGCCGTCGTCAGCCGACGACACCTCGGCCCCCACGACCGGCACCAACCCCGAGCCCGCCGCCGCCTTCAGGAACCGCACCGCCAGATACAGGTTGTCGCGGTCCGCCAGCCCCAGCGACGAGTACCCCAACTCCGCCGCCCGCTCACAAAGCGCCTCCGGCGAGGCCACTCCTGCGAGCAGCGCGCCGTGCGAGCGAACACGCAATGGAGTGAACGGCACAAGGGTTCCTAGGGATGGAATGCGAGACCGGGTAACGATGTGTGAACACGCCGGGGCGGGGTGAGGGGTTCTTCGAAAGAGAGCAGTCGCAAGCAGGCCGGAGCCATGGATGGCGGAGGCCGTCGCGAGCGCCAGCGAAGGTCCGGCCACGAAGGCCGGACCGAGCGATGCTCTCTTTCGAAGAACCCCTCACCCCGCCCGTACCATCAGCAGAGACCACCGCGCGCGCGAAACGAGAAGTGAACCGCCGGGGTTCACCCCGCCCGGACCATCAGTTCGGGTTCGGGGTTCGCGCGGCCGCCGGATGGAGCGGCCGCGACAGTGTTCACTTGGTCAGCGACGGCGTGCGCAGCACGAAGCCATGGCGATCCTCGTCCACGCGGCCCTTCAGGTTCAACGCACGGCCCGACACCACGGCACCATGGCCGTAACTGCCGCGCACGCGGTCGAGCGCTTCGCACAGTGCCGCACGCCGGCCGGCTTCGCGCTCGTCGAACAGCGCGCCCTGCTCGGCGGTGTCGTGCGAGAAGTTCGACAGCGTCACGCCGACGGCGTGCAGCGAGACGCGACGCGTGTAGAGCCGTTCGTGGATGGCTCGCGCCAGTGCGAGTACGACCGGGTCCACAGCCGACGGCTGCTTGAGCGAGCGCGCCTGATCGGCCGGCTCGCCGTCGCTGTAGCGCAGCCGCACGCTCACCGTGCGCGCGGTGAGTCCCAGCTCGCGCGTCGCGCGGCAGGCGCGGCCCACCAGGTACTCGAGCATGCCCTCGACCTCGCGCGGGTCGGCGGTGTCCTGATGAAACGACGTCTCGCGAGAGATGGAGAGCGGCACTTCGCGCGCCACCACGGGTGCCGTGTCGCGGCCGCGGCAGCGCTCGAACAGCAGCCGACCGGGGGACCCGAACAGCGCCTCGAGCGTGCCCACGGGCAGCACGCGAAGTCCACCGATGGTGCGGATGTTCATGCCGCGCAGCGTGCGCGCGTGCGCGTGACCCACGCCGGCCAACTGCTCGATGGGCCGGTCCACGAGGAACGCCTCGGCCTCGTACGCGTGCAGTTGTGCGAGCCCGTCGGGCTTGCGTGTCTTGCCGATGAGCTTGGCGAGCATGCGATTGGGACCGATGCCGCACGTGACGGTGAGCCCGGTGTCGTCGAGGATCGCGCGCTTGAGGCCCGCCGCGGCCTGCACGAAGTCGCCGTGTACGCGCTCGGTGCCGGTGAGTTCGAGGTAGGCCTCGTCCAGGTACGTCTCGACGTCGGGCGAGAGTTCGCGGCAGCGGTCGAACAACCGCTCGGCGTAGCAGCGGTACACCTGCGCGTGCCCCTCGATGACGATGGCACGCGGGCACAGGCGCTTGGCCTCGGACAGCGGCATGCCCGCCTTGAGCCCGAACCGCCGCGCCTCGTACGAGCACGACGCGATCACGCCCGCGCCGACGATGACCGGCTTGCCCTTGAGCCTCGGGTCGCGCTGCTGCTCGATCGCCGCGAAGAACGCATCGATGTCCACGTGCAGCACGGTGCGAGCATCATGGGTGGGGTCGGGCGCGCCCAGCGCGGACGCGGCGGTGGAACTTCCCGGGTGGCCCGCTCCGGCTGACCCGGCCATCCCCGCGACGCCGGCGCCGGAAACGGGACCACCCGAATGTGTGCGGCTCGCCTCGGTCCCCGGGCCCGCCGACCCCACCGCGGTACACGACCCGGCATCCACGGGTGCCGTGTGGTTCGTGACCGGGCGGGTCCGAGCATCCTGCTCGGATCCCGGCACCGCGGTGGAGTGGGGAGGCATGGAGAGGGAGCGCATAGGGCGAGTCTCGTGATCTCGGGATGCGCGCCGCGATGCCGCGACGCGTGCTGCAAGCTGGCTGTTCTCGAATCAACCTCGAAGCACCTCGACTCAGCCTTCGAGCGTGACCGTGTCGAGCCACCACAACAGGTCGCCACCCTGGAGTTGCAGCTGGTAGACGTCGCCGTTCTCGTCGGTGACCGAGAAGTAGAAGCGCGGGTGCTTCCCGGCCCGGTCCATCCAGCGCGCGTTCACGCGGGCGACGCGGTGTTCGCGTCCCCGGCGCCGGAACGCCACGGGGGTGACCCGGCCGCCATGGAAGTCGGCGCGCACGGACACGGCTTCATCGAGGGCTTCGCTGCGCATTTTTGGGATTGATGGGATTGCTCTGGGGCCGCCCCGGCCTGCGCCGGAACGGTTCCGGCGCCGCCGCCCGGGCCCACGCCGGAGTCATTCCGGCGCGGTGCCCGGGTGCGGTCGGGCCCGGAGCTTCGGGACCTGGCACGTCCTGCGCCTGGCACGTGCGGAACGAGGGGTCGAGTGGGCCCGCCTCCCTGGCGATGCCCTTCGCGACCGACGGCCGCCATCCAAGCGCAGAGCACACGATACTGCACAAGTGTGCAGTAGAGCAAGTACAAAGTTGTTGACCAACCGGTCATCTGCCGCGCCCGGCCGCATGGGCTTGGTCCCTAGCGCGCCGCAGTGTAGAAACGACCTTCGCCCCCACCCTTGAGGAGGAAGCCCGTGACACCGCGTTCCCGTCGCATCGCCTTGTCCGTCGCCGCCGCGACGCTCGCCGCCCTGCTCGCCGCTGCCGTGCGGGTCCAGGCGCAGGCCGCCGCCCCGAAGACCACCGAGCTCGGCCGCGGCCCGGCCATCGTGTTCGTGCACGGGCTGGGTGCCAGTCGCAGTGATTGGATGCCGACCGCGCGCAGGCTGATCGGCCGCTACCGCGTCGTGATGGTGGACCTGCCGGGCCACGGCGAGACCCCGCTGCCCGATCCGTTCTCGTTCGGCGCCGTGGGCAGCGCACTCGATCAGGTGCTCGCCAAGCAGAACCCCGACAGCACCATCGTCGTCGCACACCAGATGGGCGGGCGCGCCGTGCTGGCGGCACTGGCCGCGCACCCGGGCCGCGTGAAGGGTGTGGTGCTGCTGGACGTGCCGGTCGGCGTGCCGGCGCAAATCGACGACCAGCAGAAGAAGCAGTTCCTCGAGTTCATGGACCGCTCGTACGAAGTGGTCACCAAGATGATGTTCTCGAGCCTGGGCCGCGACACGACGCAGAGTAAAGACATCTACACCGTGTTCTCGCAGACCCCCGCCGCCACGGTGAAGGCGTACGTGCGCGAGGGCTTCTACAGCGACGGCAACAAAGACGCGCGCGCGCTCAAGGTCCCCATGCAGATGCTGCTCACGAGCCGCATCTGGAAGGCGGACGCCACGCCGGGTGCGACGCTCAAACTGCTCGGCTGGGCCGACACCACGCTCGCGGTGCGCCGCGTGCCGGAGTCCGGATACTGGGCGATGAAGGACCAACCCGACACGCTCGCCGCCTGGATCAGCGCATTCGCGGCAGCACAGGTGGGGGCGGCGAGGAAGTAGCGGGGGCGGGGGCGGACATGGGCCTGAGATTCCGACGAAGCCTCAAGCTTATGCCCGGACTTCGAGTCAATCTCGGCCTGAGCGGCCTGAGCCTCACCGCTGGACCGCGTGGCGCGAGCGTGAACATCGGGCCGCGCGGCATGTTCCGGAACGTCGGCCTGCCGGGCACGGGCATCTCGTTCCGGGACCGACTGGGAAGCTCGTCATCGTCCGTGACCAGCGTCGCCACCGCGTCGGTGAAATTGGAACTCGACGAGAACGGCAGGCTCGTCATTACCGATCTTGGCGGGCATCCGCTGTCATCCGCGCTGGAGAGGCGAATCCGACGCGAACAGGACGCTCGACTGCGAGAGTGGTTGGTCGAGCGCTGCGCCGAGATCGACGCAGGCTTCGAGGCCATCGAGCACGTTCACTTGGACACGCCGGCTCCCGGGTCGCGCTCGAACTTCGTCCCTGAGCCATTCCGAGCCCCCGCGCCCCAATCGCCCGAAATCCTCGTATTGGGCTTCTGGGACAAGCTGTTCCGCGGACGACGGCTCGAGAAGGAGCGCGCGCATCAGCACGAGCAGGCGATGTACGAGCGATTGCATGCGGACTGGAACACGAGACGTGACGCGCACGCACGGCAACAGGAGGACGAGCGGAGGCGCATCGAGGAGAGCTTCCTGAAGAAGACTGAGGGGAAGGAACGGATCTCGACGATTCGTGAGGAAATGCAGAGAGCGA
>CAZADU010000299.1:0-7457 GCA_964483945.1 uncultured bacterium | reverse complement strand
GCGCGCCGTTCGACGCGGCGCACGTGGCGCTGGCCCGCGCGCAGCCGTGCGCGTTCACCCGGCGTGAGTTGTCCGCTGCGCGCGCCTTCTCGGATGCGGACGTGCTGCGTGGCCTGGCGCCGGTCCGCACGAGGTGTAGTCGGGTGCGCGTCGGCGAATGAAGCGGTGACGGAGCTGAGTGCGGTCGCGAGGATCAGCAGCTGCAGCGTCTTCATGGGTTCCTCCTGCGCGGCGCGAAGCCACGACGGGTGGTTGAAGCCTGGGGAGTCGCTTCGACCCGGAGACATTGCAGTGGTCGTGCCGCGTCTTGGCGGTCGGCGCGCACCGTTGCCACGCAACGAGTTGACGACGTCCTGCGGCCAAACCGGCGTGGGCAGGTGAACGGCCCGGTGCAGTGGAAGCGGTAGCCGGTGTACCGCAAGCGGCACCCAGGGAGCTCAAGCCCTCGCCTGGCACTCCTCTCTCAGGCCGGGCGAAACTCCTCGACTCGCTCGGTGATCCCGCGCAGAATTGAGGGTGGATGCTCCGGCACAACAAGCCCCCCTCTAGCATTCGAGGCTCCGCCAGATGCGCTCCCGGCTCGCCATCATGCTCCTGAGTCTGGCCATCCCCGTCGCTGCCAGTGCCCAAGCCCCTCGCTATGCGTTCTCATGGGGAAGCCAGGGCAGTGCGTCTGGGCAATTTCTCTCGCCGGTGGGAGTTGCCGTGGATCGCGATGGCATCGTCTACGTCGTGGATACCCAGCTCAATTGCGTCAAGACCTTCAGCCGCACCGGGACCTATCTCTCGCAATGGCAGACGACGTTTCCGCAAGGCGTGGCGCTGGCTCCGGACGGAACCGTGTATGTCGCAGGAGGCGGAGGAAGCGGTATCTCGAGGTACACGAACACCGGCCACCGCATCGCGAACTGGCTGGCCAAGTGCACCAGCATCGCAGTGGACGCCGATTACAACGTGTACGCCAATGTGTACGCCTCTGACATGGAGGTCTGGCAGATTCACAAGTTCTCGAGCTCGGGCGTGCTGCTCGCCGCGTGGGGAACTTCTGGTAGCGGAGACGGGGAGTTCGAGCAGCTTGATGGGATCGCGGTCGACCGCGAGGGCAACGTCTACGTCGCCGACCTCGGGAACCACCGCGTGCAGAAGTTCACGAGTTCGGGAGCGTTCGTCACCAAGTGGGGCATCTTCGGTAGCGGTGTCGGTGAACTGGATGGCCCGGTCCGTATCGCAATCGGATCAGACGGAACTGTCTTCGTCGTCGACTACCTGAACAACCGCGTCAACGCCTTCGGACCCTCGGGGAGCTTCCTGTACCACTGGGGGTCGCTCGGCAGCGGGCCGGGCCAGTTCCTGAGTCCGATCGGAATCGCCGTTGACGGTGCCGGCGGCATCTACGTCGCGGACAAGAACAACTGTCGTATCGAGTACTTCAGCTTTGGGGTGACCCCGACCAACCTGGTGACCTGGGGCCAGCTGAAGGGCCTCTTCCGCTAGGTCTGTGGCCCATGCGCCCATGCGATCGGGTCGTACTCACGAGCGACCGATCGCGGCGATGCACCCGCCCCGTCGCTTCCGTTGAGCGGTTCGGCGAAGGCCGTGCAAGTTCGCCCTTGATGATTCCGTCGGCGCCCGCGCCTACTTCTTCTCGGGGAACTCCGGCTCCGTGTCCTTCTCGCCGGCCATTGCCTTCTTTGCACGATCCAGCTTGAGCTGGAGCCGCCCGCGCAATGCCGGCGGGATCTCGTGCGGCCACAGCCGGTACGCCTCGGCGGTTGCCTGCTTGAGCGTCCGCCCGCGCACGCCCACGCGCAGCGTGCCGAACGTGAGGCGGATGTCGGCCGCGTCGTCGAGCTTGAGCGAGTCGCCCGTATGAATGAGCCCACGCGCGTCGTACCAGCGCGGTGGGAACCGGTCGTGCGGGTAGACCCACGTGTAGTCCACCGCCCACGTACTGTCCACGCTCATCACCTGGCAGGTGCGCGCGCCGTTCTCGAGGGAAAACACGATGGTGTCGAGCTTTGCGCGCTGGTCCAAGCCCAGCCACAGGTCGGCGTGCAGCATGAACTCCTGGAACTT
This sequence comes from uncultured bacterium, assembly GCA_964483945.1. Classification (GTDB taxonomy): domain Bacteria; phylum Eisenbacteria; class RBG-16-71-46; order RBG-16-71-46; family RBG-16-71-46; genus JAIOPA01. Next base: position 5,381 of record CAZADU010000299.1, on the reverse strand, counting down.
CTGCGACGAGCCGGGCTCCGCGATGAAGTCCTCGAGCCGCGGCTGGCGAACAGGCGGAGCGGGTGCCGGCGAAGCGGGCGATGCCGGTGCGGACGCCGGCGTTGCGGGCGGCGTTGCGGGTGCGGCGGCGGCCGGCACGAATGTCGCGGCCAGCAGCGCCGCGACGGCGGCAACGCGGGCGGCGGGCGGGAAGTGGATCACGGCGATTCGACCTCCGGAGTGTCGGGGTAGGACCCTTGATGCTACCGCGACCGTCGGCCGTGCTGCCATGAAGTCGTCAAAGCGCGGCCCCTTTCGCAGGGACTCGACCGCAGGGCAGGTTTTCGACGCGTTTCGCATTCCCTCGGGCAACGCGCCGCGCCTCGGGCGACTCCGTGTGGTGCATACGGGCGTGGCTCGCCACCGGCGGTGGCGCGGTCAGCGTGTGCTGTCGGCCGCCGCGCCCGGACGGCGGTACTCGAAGCGGATCGCGCGCGTCTTCCCACCGGTCGTGGCGGAGACCACGGCGAGTAGCGCATCCGCCCCGGTGCGACGGTAGGCGACCACCTGCGGGAAGTCGTGCGCGAGGTTCTCGAACCGCACGCTGTCGGCACCGTGCGCGGTGAGCGTTAACTCGGTGGGCGGGATGCCGTTGGGCTGCGCGATGAACACGAGCGACCCGCCGCGCCGCACGATGCGCAGGAACTCGAACTCCACCAAGCGCTCGCCCTGCGTCGTGCGCCCGACGGCCTGCATCAGGCCGCCGCGCGGTTCGTTCCATTGCTCCTCGATCGTGCGCGTGCCGCGCTGCGTGACCCAAGGCCCCGCGAGCCATGCCGGCAATGCCACGCCGCTGTCGGCTGGCGCCACGGTCTGTGCTTCCGACGGCGAGGGCGCACCCAAGAGTGTCATCAAGAGCAACGCGAGCAGCGCCGCTGCGTCGAATCTCCCCACCATCGAGTCGCTCCTCTCCGGAGTCGCGCCGCTCACGGCTGCGGCTCGGCTTCCACCAGTTCGATCCTGCGCCACGCGCCGGTGGAAAAGCGCCATACGAACGCCACCCCGAGCAGGGCGAGATAGAACACGATCACACCGATCACCGCCACGGGGCCGCCATGTTTGACGGTCACGGTCCACCACGCCATCGGCACGAACAGCAGCCAGGCCGTGGCGAGCCTCGCCCACATGCACCACGCCGTGTCGCCCGCGGCGCGCAGGGCCTCGCCCACGGTGATGCCGAATGCGTCGAACACCTGCCAGGCGGCCGACATCGCCAGCATGCCGGCGCCGATGCGAACCAGCTCGTCGGAGCCGGCGTCAGACTTGAACGCGCTCATGAGCAGGCCTGGTATGGAGAAGTAGAGGAGTCCCACGGCCACCTGCCACGACAACGCGACGCCGACGGTGAGACGCAGGATGCGCGGTACTTCGTGCCTGTCGCCGCGGCCGATGGCCTGCCCCACCAGTACCGCGCCAGCCGCGGCAACGCCGAACGCCGGCATGAACGATAGCGAGTTGATCTGCAGGATCGCGTTCAGGGCTGCGAGCACGGTGGTGCCCAGGCGCGAGACAACGGCGTTCAAGAACAGCGTGAACGCCGCAATCTCCATGAACCAGTTGAGCCCGTTCGGCACGCCGAACCGCAGCATGCGCAGGAACTCCGACGCGCGCGGCGCGACGGGCTGTCCGGGAGCCAGTTCGCGCTGGCGCACGGCGAACGCGGCGAGCAGGTAAGCAAGCCCGAGGCAGGTGGCAATCCCGCTCGCCAACGCCGCACCCGCCACGCCCATGGCGGGTGCCCCGAGGTTGCCGTAGATGAGCACCCAATTGAGTGCCACGTTGGCCACCATGGTGATGACACTGGCGCGCATGTGCGCGCGCGTGTCGCCCAAGCCGGCGAACCAATTGCCGAGGGCTTCCATGGCGATGTAAGGCCCCACGGACCACGCGCGCCACTGCACGTACTCGGTCATCGAGGCCTGCACGCCGGGCGCGAAGTGGAACAGGCCGATGATGTCGCCCACCCATGGCGTGGCGGCCACCGCGACGAGCGTGGTGAACGCGGCCAGTGCCAGGCCATAGAACCCGTAGCGGCGCGCGGCGACCAGGTCACCCCGGCCTTGCAGCTGCGCGGCGAAGCTCTGCACGATGTACACGGTGCCCATGGGCAGGATGGCCACCGAGAACAGGTTGATCGCACCGGTGGTAACGGCGGCCAGAGCTTCGTCGCCCAGTCGCGCGGTCATGAGCGCGTCGGCGAGCCCCACCACCGATTGCGTCGAGCGCGACAGCACCACCGGCCACGCGAGCACCAACAGCTCGCGCAGCCCCACTCGGGGTGCGGCACCGCTCACGCGATGCGCTTCCAGAGCCGTGCCGCGCACTCCCGCGCGCGTGTCGCCACCTCGCGTTCGTCCACCGTCACGAGTACGCCGTTGTCCATGACCACCTGACCGGCGATCATCGCGCCCGAGACACTCGCGCGCAGCAGTCCCGTGGCCAGGTGCTGCAGCAGCGTGCGGCTCGAGAGTTCCGTGGCCGCTCGGTAGTCCACCATCACCAGGTCCGCGGGGGCACCCGGGGCCAGCACGCCCAACTCCTCGCCGAAGTGATCGGCGGCCCAGCGCGCGCCGTGCACGAACACGCGCCGGTAGTGCGCCTCGGCCATCCGCGGCAGCGGCGAGCCCTCCAACAGTGGCGGCGCGTTCGCACCGTCGTCGCTGCCCCACGCCAGGTCGCCCTCGCGCATGAGGGCCGCCGAGCCGGCCACACCGCTCGCCGACAGCGAGTCGCCGCGGTCGCGCACGGCCGAGAGAAGATCACGCGGTGCGCGCTCGGCGTGTGCCCAAAGCGCGGGCATGGCGTCGGCGGGCAGCACACGAGGTTTGTTCCAGCGCTCGGCGGGCGTGAGGTCCAGGGCGAGGTCCACGTGCACCGCATAGCGATCCCCCGCCGCCTCGAGCGTTTCGGCGAGCAGTGTCTCGATACCGTGCAGGCTGGTGGCCTGCACGCCGAGCATGCCGCGCAGCTTGCCGCGGCCCTTCCTCACCAGTTCGCGCGCGAAGCCCACGCTCTCGTCGATCGCCGCGCGGCGCTCGAGCGGCGTGTCCTCTTCGGCCGCGCCATAACAGGTGGCCACACGCACGCCGATTCGGTCGGCAGCTCCCATGACCTCCGAGAGGGATAGGTCGAGGCATGCCCCCGAACGATGAAAGTCCACCACCGTGGTCACGCCGTGGCGCAGCCCCTCGACCAGCGCAGCACTCACCGCGCGGTTCACGTCCTCGATGGACAGTGCGCGGTCGTACGCACGCCACTCGGCGGCCGAACGCAGGTTCAGGCCGCGGGCTAGGTGCCGCGCCAGGTGCGCGTGCGTGTTCACGAACCCCGGCATCACCACGCGGTCGCGGGCCGGCCACAGCATCTCGTCCGGGTAAGCGCGCGCGAGGTCGCCCGCGCCGGCGATGTTGGCGATGTGCGAGCCCATCACGCGGATGGCGGCATTCTCGTACACCTGCGGGTCGGGACCACCGGTGATGACCGTGCACGGCCCGATGATCACGCGGCGGCTCCCGCAAACCCGGCACGCTGGGCGAGCGTGCGTGCCTCGGACACTGCCTCGGCCACGCAGCGCGCGGGCTCGAGCGTGGTGTGCTCACCGTCTCGGTAGAGCACGCGGCCCTGCACGACCGTGAGTCGCACGTCGGAAGGACGCGCGGCGTGCACGAGCGTGGTGTACACGTCGCGCTCAGGCGCGGGCCCGTGATGCGCCTGGTCCACACGCACGACCGTCACGTCCGCCTGCTTGCCGGCTTCCAGCGAACCCGTCTCGGCCGAGAGCCCGAGCGCTGCCGCGCCATCGCAGGTGGCCAGCGCGACCAATTCGCACGCGGGCAACGGATCGTCGCGGTGCAGCACGCGCGCGATGCCAGCGCCGAGCGACATCTCGGCGAACGTGTCGAGCCGGTTATTGCACGCCGCGCCGTCCGAGCCCAGACCGCAGCGCACGCCCGCGCGGCGCCAGGCGCGCACGTCGGCCAGCCCCGAGCCGAGCTTCAGGTTGGAACCCGGGCAGTGCACGAGCGCGGCGTCGGCCTGCTTCATGAGTGCAACCTCGGCGTCGTCCAGCCACACGCCGTGGGCTCCCACGAACCGTGGCGACAGCACGCCGTGCTTCGCGAAGTAGGGTGCGGCGTGACTGCCGACCGCGCCCTTCACCTCACCGCCTTCGGTGGGGGATTCGGCCAGATGCGTGTGCACGATCAGTCCGCGTTCGCGAGAGGCGTCGGTGACGTCGCGCCACAACTGCTCGCTGCACGACAGGATGAAGCGCGGGGCGAGTGACACACGCAGGCGCCCGCCGGCCGCACCGTGCCAGCGATCGGCGAGCGCCAGTGCGGACTCCAGCGCGCGCGCGGCCCCTTCCAGCAGCCGCGGCGGCACGCCTTCGCCCTGGTCCATCAGCGCGGGACCGAACACCGCACGGAGGCCGGAGGCTTCCAGTGCGGAACCCAGGGCATCGGTGTGGTGCACGGTGCCCATGTCGTTCACGCACGTCACGCCGCCGGCGATGAGTTCGCACGCACCGAGGCGTGTCGAGGCGGCGAGCGAGGCTTCGGTGTGAGCCGCCTCGAGCGGCCAGATCGCCTCGCGCAGCCAGCGCAGCAGGTCGGAGTGTTCGGCGAAGCCGCGAAACAGCGTTTGGCAGAGGTGCAGGTGCGCGTGCACGAACCCCGGCAGCACCAGCGCGCCGCGCGCATCGAAGGTCTGGCTCGCGCGCCCTCCGGGCAGCGATGCGAGCGCGGCGGGCACGTCAGAGCCCAGCGCCACGATGCGTCCGTCCGCCGCAAGCAGGTCGCCGCGCACCACAGAGCGGGCCGCGTCCATGCAGACGAGTGTGCCGCCCTGGATCAAGAGAGAGTCCAGTTCACGCCTCCCTACGTCGTTTCGGGGCATCGCACCCCCGTGGCCACCGGCATCCTTGCCGGCCGCGTCCGCGCACGGTGCATCCGTAGTGGCGGGTCGTCAAGGACGCGAGGTGGTGGACGCTAGCCCGCGTCGGCCGTCCGCACTGCGAGCGGAGTAGGCACGGGCCTCAGTGACCCGGCGTGAACGCGGTCCCGATCAGGAGTTGGTTCGGGCTCACCACGCTCGCGTCGTCCGTTCGCCCCCAGACACGCGACTGGTAGAGCGCGTACATCGAGAACGCTCGCGTCACACGCACGGTGGCTCCGGGGGTGAGGTAGAGCGCGCGTTGCGCCGGATGCGCACTCATCTGGGGGTCGCCGGAGTCGTCGGCCGAGTTCGAGACATAGTTCGCCTGCACCACCAGTGTGAGCCAGTCCACCGGAACGACGCCGCTGCCGAGTCCGGCCTGGAGCTGCGTGCCCAGCCGATAGCCT
>CAZADU010000298.1:0-1664 GCA_964483945.1 uncultured bacterium | reverse complement strand
TGCCTTCAAAGGTGCTGTTTCTGATCGTCAACCCCGCACTGAGGACGTAGATAGCGCCGCCGGCGCCCATACCGCCGCCGCCGCCGTCCGACCCGTTCCCGCCCTGGAGACATGAGAGCGAACCCTCCGCCGCCTGCGCGTCGATGGCTCGTGCCGGTTCTCGTAGGGGCGGGGCTCGCGCTCTCTGCACTGGCGCTGTGGCTTCGCTCCGGTCCGGACCTGAGTTTGCTTGCCGGGCTTGGAGGGGTGCCACGCAAGGCGTCCACGACGCGAGTCGCCTACGTGGCCAACGCGCTGTGCGTCAGCTGCCACGAATCGCAATCGCTCGCATGGACCCGCTCGAACCACGCCAAGGCCATGGCGCTGCCGACGCACTCCACCGTGCATGGCGACTTCAGTGGCACGGAGTTCAGCCGCGACGGCATCACGACACGATTCTTCCAACGCGACGGGAAGTACCTGGTGCGCACCGACGGGCCCGACGGAAAGCTCGCGGATTTCGAGGTGGCGTACACGTTCGGCGAGGAGCCACTCCAGCAGGTGTTGATCGCGATGCCCGGTGGGCGGCTGCAGCCACTGCAGATCGCGTGGGACCGGGCGAAGGCGCGTTGGTTCCGGCTGCTGCCGGACGAGCAGATGCCAGCGGGAGACATCCTGCATTGGACCGGTCGCTACCAGACGGCGAACACCATGTGCCTGTCATGCCATACGACCGGCTTCGAGAAGCGCTACGACGCGGCGAAGGACGCGTTCGATTCGCGCTGGGTCGAATCCAGCGTGTCTTGCCAGTCGTGCCACGGCCCCGGCGAGCGCCACGTGCAGTGGGCGAGCCGTCATTCGCGTCGCGATACGGGCCGAAATGCTCGCCCGAAGGGCAAGAGCAATCCGGAGATGGGCCTGATTGCCGACACGCGCACCTCCGATCCGCGCCGCCGAGTGGAACTCTGCGCGCCGTGTCACTCGCGCCGCAGCGAACTCACGGCCTCGCCAGTGCCCGGCGAGCCGTTCCTCGACCACTACCGGCCGAGCCTGCTCGAGGCCGGCCTCTACCACGCCGACGGCCAGCAACTCGACGAGGTGTTCGAGGATGGTTCGTTCCGGCAGAGCCGCATGTTCCAGAAAGGCGTGAGCTGTACGGACTGCCACGACCCGCACAGCGGTAGCCTCCGCCTCACCGGTGATGCGCTGTGCCTGCAGTGCCACGGCCCGAGGCCGAACGAGGGCTTTGCGAAGGCGGCGGGAGTGTTCGCCACGCCGGCGCACCATTTCCACAAGATGGGTTCGGCGGGTGCTGCGTGTGTCGCCTGCCACATGCCCGCGAAGGACTACATGGTGGTGCAGTCGCGGCGCGACCACTCCCTGCGTGTGCCGCGACCGGACCTGAGCGTGAAGCTCGGCACGCCGAACGCCTGCAACGGCTGCCACGCGGACCGCTCGGCACAGTGGGCCGCGGACCGAGCGGCCGCGTGGTGGGGGACGGCGCGGCGCGAGCGGCCGCACTACGCCGAAGCGCTGGCCGCCGGCCGCGCCGGTGCGAGGGGGGCGCCGGAGGCGCTCAGTTCCATCGTCAGCAGCGACACGCTGCCCGGCATCGTGCGCGCAACCGCGCTCGAGGCCCTGCGCGGGGACGGCGCCACGGCAATCGAGGCGCGCCTCACCGCTGC
>CAZADU010000297.1:0-9952 GCA_964483945.1 uncultured bacterium | reverse complement strand
CGCTTGTCTCTCACCGGCCGAGTTCACCGCTCGCCGCCGTGCTGGCGCTCGCCGCGCTGGCGGGGATCGCTCCCGCGGCGCAGTCCGCCACGCCACGCGTGCACGCCATTCGCAACGCGCGCATCGTGACTGCGCCGGGGCAGGTGATCGCGCGCGGCACCGTGGTGATGCGTGATGGACTCATCACCGCCGTCGGTGCCGACGCGGCGATTCCCGCCGACGCGCGCGTGTGGGAGGGCGACAGCCTCACGGTGTACCCGGGGCTCATCGATGCCTTTGTCACGCCCGCGGCCCCTGCGGGGCCGCCGGCGGGCGGTGGCCCGTTCGGCGGCGCGCGCCCCGGCGGCGCGCAGGCCGAAGCGCCGAAGGGCGCCGTGCACGAGATCGCTGGCGTGCGCGCTGAGGCACGCATGGTCGAGCAACTGCCATTGGAGGCTTCGCAGCTGGAGTCGCTGCGCGCGGCAGGGTTCGCGGCAGCACAGGTCGCACCGCGTGCCGGCATCGTGCGCGGCACGAGCGCGGTGGTGGGGCTGGGTGGCGGGGTGAACGCGAGCGTGGTTCGCGCCGACGCGGCGCAAGTCGTCGCACTCGAGCCCAATCGCGGCCTGACCTACCCGGGCTCGCTCATGGGTGTGATCGCGGTGGTGCGGCAGGTGTTCCTGGACGCCAAGTGGTACCGCGATGCGCGTACTGCGGCGGCGCGCCGCCCCGGGACCGAGCGCGTGCCCGAGAACCTGACGTACGCAGCGCTGCAGCCTGTCATCTCGGGCGCGCAGCCCGTACTCATGGTGACGGACGACATGCTCGAGGTGATGCAGGCTTCGCACATCGCGAGCGAGGCGGGCGTGGCCGCCGCGATCGTCACCGCGGGGGATGAGTACAAGCGCCTGACCCAGGTGGCCGCGACCGGGCGCACGCTGGTTGTGCCGGTGAACTTCCCCGAAGCCCCCGACGTGTCGGACGACGCCAACGCGCTGGAGATCAGCACCGCGGAGTTGCGCCACTGGCAGGCAGCACCCGGCAACGCCGCCGCGCTCGCCAAAGCTGGGGTGACGTTCGCGTTCACCGCGAACGGATTGAAGGATGTGAAAGCGTTTCGCGCCAACGTGGGCAAGGCCATCGCGCGCGGGCTGCCCGAGGCCACCGCACTCGCGGCGGTCACCACGGCACCCGCGAAGCTGCTGGGCCTCACCGGCAAGCTGGGCGTGATCGCGCCCGGCGCGATCGCAAACCTCACGGTGACGCGCGGTGCGCTGTTCGCCGAGGGTTCGAAGGTGCGCGAGGTGTGGGTGGACGGCGCGCGGCTCGAGGTGGCAAAGGACGAGACGACGCCGAAGGGCGAGTGGGTCATGAACGACGGCGCCGGCACGCCGCAACGCACGCTCAAGGTGACCGTCGACGCCGAGACCACCGTGACCATGGTGGCGCTCACCGACACGGTTCGCGGTCGCACCGTGCAACTCGAAGGCTCGCGCCTCCGCTTCGCGCTGGGTGACGCGGACTGGGAACTGACCGCGCGCAACGACGCCCTCACCGGCACCGTGCTGTCGGGGTCCCAGGAGCGGGCGGTGAGCGCGCATCCCAAGGCCGACGACAAGAAGCCCGCGAAGAAGGATCCCGCGCTCGTGCCGGTGCCGATCGTGATGGGGAACAGCGAGCCGTGGCGTATGCCGCAGCCGCCACAGCCGGCCACGTTGCTGGTGAAGAACGCCACGATTTGGACCTCGGGACCGCAGGGCGTGCTCGATAACGCTGACCTGCTCGTGCGCGCCGGCCGCATCACCGCCGTGGGCCGCAACCTGAGCGCGCCGGCGAACGCCGTGGTCGTGGACGGCGCCGGCAAGCACGTCGCGCCGGGCATCATCGACGAGCACAGCCACTCCGCCATCCTGGGCAACGTCAACGAGTGCACGAACAGCCTGACGTGCGAAGTGCGTGTGCAGGACGTCATCAACTCCGAGAGCGTGCAGCTCTACCGCCAACTGGCCGGCGGCACGACCATGCAGCATCTGCTGCACGGCTCGTGCAACGCCATCGGCGGCCAGGCCGCGGTGATCAAGGGCAAGTGGGGTGCGCCGAGCGACGAGCTGTTCTACGCCAAGGCGCCGGGCACGGTGAAGTTCGCGCTCGGCGAGAACCCCAAGCAGGCCAATTTTGGAACCGACCGCACGAACCGCTACCCCAAGACGCGCGCCGGTGTGGAGCAGACGATCCGCGAGGCGTTCGTGCGCGCACAGGACTACGACCGCTCGTTCGCCGAGTTCCGGTCCGGTAAGCGCTTGCTGCCGCCGAGGCGAGATCTACAAATGGAAGCACTGTCCGAGATTGTGGCTGGTAAGTGTCTCATCCACTGCCACAGCTACCGGCAGGACGAGATCCTCATGCTCATGCGGCTCACCGAATCGTTCGGATTTCGCGTGAACACGTTCACGCACATCCTCGAGGGCTACAAGGTGGCCGACGAGATGGCTTCGCATGGCGCGTCCGGGATGGGTTTCACGGACTGGTGGGGTTACAAGCAAGAAGTCATCGACGCCATTCCCTGGAACGGCTACCTGATGTGGGACCGCGGGGTGAACGTGGGCTTCAACTCCGACAGCGACGAGTTGGCGCGGCGGCTGAACACCGAGGCGGCGAAGGCCATCAAGTATGGCGGCGTGCCTCGCGAGGAAGCACTCAAGATGGTGACGCTGAATCCCGCGAAGTCGCTGAAGATCGAGCAGTGGGTGGGTTCGCTCGAGGTCGGGAAGGACGCGGATTTCTCAGTGTGGAACGGCACGCCGCTTTCGCCTTACTCCGCGTGCGAGCAGACCTGGATCGAGGGACGCAAGTACTTCGACCGCGCCGCCGACGCAGCCGGTCGCGACGAGCTGGCCAAGGAGCGCGCCGCGCTGATCGCGGCGGCGAAGGAAGCCAAGAAAGACGGCGGCGCGACCGCGGGCGGCGCGCGCGCGCGCATGCCGCGCTATCTCGAGGACACGGATCACAGCGGCAATGACTGCGGCACGCATGAGGGGGTCGTGATGCCATTCCTGGGCGAGTCCGACCGCCGAGCGAAGCTCGCCGGAGAAGGGGGCTCGCGATGAGCCGCCAGGGCTGGAACACACGTCTGGCGCGCTCGTTCGCGCTCGCCTCGTTTGCCGTGATGCTCATGGGCGTGCCGGCACGCGCCGAGGTGCTCGTGCTCACGGGCGGCACCGTGCATCCCGTGAGCGGTCCCGCCATCGCTAACGGCACCGTCGTCGTGGATGGCAAGAAGATCACGGCCGTTGGCACGGCGCTCTCCGTGCCGCCGGGCGCTCGCGTCGTGGACTGCACGGGCAAGCACGTCTACCCGGGCTTCATCCATACCAACACCGCACTCGGGCTGCAGGAGGTCTCGACCATCCAGGGCGCCGACGACACGCAGGAGACCGGCCCCCTGAACCCCAACCAACGCGCCGAGGTCATGTTCAACCCCGACAGCGACTTCCTTCCCGTGGCTCGGCTCAACGGCATCACCAGCGTGCTCAGCGTCCCCGGCGGCGGCAGCGTGCGCGGCACGTCGGCGCTGATGCACCTGGACGGCTGGACGCAGGAGGACATCTCACTCGCCGCACCGGTGGCGTTGCACGTGCAATGGCCCAACATGACACCGGTGCGTGCGTTCTTCGAGACGCGCAGCGACGAAGAGCAGATGAAGGCGCGCGACGAAGCCGTGAGGGTGATCGCCGACGCGTTCGGCGACGCGCGGGCGTACTGGAAGGCCCGTGACGCCGAGGGCGCGGCGGGCGTGCCCAAGCACGACGGTGACGTGCGCTGGGACGCGATGCGTCGGGCGCTCAAGGGCGAGACGCCTGTGGTGTTCCACTGTGACGCCCTGAACCAGATTCGCGCCGTGCTCAAGTTCTGCGACGAGCAGAAGCTCATGAATATCGTCCTCCTGGGCGGCTACGATAGCTGGCGGGTGGCCGAGGAACTCAAGCGCCGCGACGTTGCGGTGATCATTGCCAGCGTGCTGGCCAACCCGACGAGGCTGTACGAGCCGTACGACCAGGCGTTCACGGTCGCGGCCAAGCTGTCCAAGGCCGGCGTGCGGTTCTGCATTGCCGACGAGGGCGGCGGATTCTCGATGATGAACGCGCGCAACCTGCCGCAACATGCAGCCATGGCCGCGGCATTCGGGTTGCCGCGCGACGAGGCGCTCAAGTCGGTCACGCTCTACCCCGCGCAGATCCTCGGCGTGGCGGCTCTCGTCGGCTCGATCGAGCCGGGGAAGGTGGCGGATCTGCAGATCACCAACGGCGACCCGCTCGAAGTGACCACGCGCTGCGAGCAGGTCATCATCGCGGGCAAGCTGGTGCTCATGGAGTCACGCCAGACCCGGCTGTACCAGAAGTACGACAGTCGACCGCGCGGCCCGAAGGCGCGCGCGCGCTGACTGCGAAGGATCGAACGATGGGGAGCTACTTCACGAGCATCACACCGGAACAGGCGGAGCTCATCCGCCGCTGCGCGCTGTTCTTCGTGGCCACCGCCGACCCTTCTCTGGCACCCGGCCCCGATGGCGAAGGCCCGGTGAACGTGTCCCCCAAGGGCGGAGTCACGCTGCACCAGTTGTCGCCCAACCGTGTGGCCTACCTGGACACGCGCGGCAGTGGCAACGCCATCGCGCGGCATGCCAACGCGGGCGGGCCGGTGACGGTGATGGTGTGCAGCTTCGAAGCGGACGATGCGGCGATCGTGCGGCTCTACGGCCGTGCTCGCGCGGTGCCGCTCGAACAGTCGGAGTTGGCGGTGCTGTTGCAGGCCGAGGCGCGACACCTGATGTCGTCGCCGCGGCAGGTCATCGAGGTGGACGTCGAGCGCACGCTGACCAGCTGCGGCTATGGTGTACCGGTGATGCAGGTGGTACGCGAACGCCGCTTCGAGGATCGCGGTCGCCAGTACAAGCCGCCGGCTTGAGCCCTGGCGAGGACGACGTGGAGCAGGGTGGAGCCGCGCGGGCGCGACCGGCACCACCGCTCCTCGAGCGACACGCCAGACCGGGCGGCTCGCTCGCCGTCGCGAGCTGGGTGGACTGGCGCAGGAGCGCTCGATGGATGGGTGAATCTGCGCCACGCCGTCGCGGGCAGGAGCTCCCTGCGGGGTACCGGTACGTGTTGCGTCCCGATGAATTCCCGCGGAAATGGCGGCTTGATCACGCACGCCGAAGCCTGCCGCGTCCCGGCATGCCTCGTGCAATACAAACAGGTGGGCAATGCGATCCGCAACCCGCAGTGGCCGGCTCGGCAGAACCGGCGCACACGGGATCTCAGGCAGGCTCATGCGACCGACACCGTCTCCCCACGGTTGTTGGAAGCGACCCAAGAAGCTCCGGGTACCTCCCCCGGAGCTTTCTTGTTGGCGGCGACTTCCACTGCCGATCGCTCCTCGGTCGCGACGTGACGCCGGCGGGTGACCCGGCGTTCGTCGCCTCCCCTCCAGCGTTGGGCCGCGGCTTGCTGACCCCCCCGCGGGGCCGCGCCTAGGCTCACGCCGTTCGATCGAGCCCGGGGTGCCTCGCGCGTTGCGCGGGCCGGGACCGGTCGCGATCCCACCACGGACGGTCCGGGGCCACCATGCCCCTCACTCGCCGGCGGCCCCATCCGCCGGCGGAACGCCAGGAGTCCCCACGATGCCCGTCTTCACACTGCACGCGCCCGGCACATTCAATTGGCCCGAGCTCGCCACCACCGACACGGCCGCCGCGAAGAAGTTCTACACATCGCTGTTCGGCTGGCAGTTCAAGGACCAGGACATGGGGCCGTCGGGCACCTACACCATCTTCACGCGCGACGGCGTGGATGTGGCCGCCCTGTTCACGCTCGAGCCCAAGATGCTGGAGATGGGCGTGCCTCCCAACTGGGCGGCGTACGTCACGGTCGAGAGCGCGGACGCCGCTGCCGCGAAGGCCAAGTCCCTCGGTGGCCAGGTGGTGATGGAGCCGTTCGACGTCATGGAGCACGGCCGCATGGCGGTGATCCAGGACCCGCAGGGCGCGACGTTCTGCGCCTGGCAGGCCAAGACGCACATCGGCGTGGGCGTGCTGGGGGAGCCCGGCTCGCTCGGCTGGGTGCAGTTGAACGCGAAGGACACGGCCAAAGCAAAGTCGTTCTACCCCGCGCTGCTCGGCTGGAAGGTGCAGGACGACGCGATGCCGGCCGAGATGGGCGGTGGCCACTACACCACGTGGCTCAAGGCCGACGGCCCCGCCGGCGGCATGATGGCCATGCCCGGCGACGTGCCCGCACCCTCGCACTGGCTGTCGTACTTCGTGGTGACGGATGTGGACGCGTCCACGGCGAAGGCGCTGTCGCTGGGTGGCCAACAGTACGTGCCGCCCACGGACATCCCGGGCACGGGCCGGTTCAGCGTGCTGGCTGACGCCCAGGGAGCGGCGTTCGCGATGATCAAGTTCGCCTGAGGCGGCGAGTCCGCACTCGCGGACCAAGTTCACGGATCCGGTTCCCAGCCGCGCCCGGCGACCGCAAGGTGGCCGGGCGCGCGGTTTGTTCGCGACAACTGCCGGTGCGCTCGCGCAGGCGGGTGCTCAGCAGCGGCGCGGGTGTGCGGCGGGGCTCGAATCGCTCCGCGAGCTTCGCGCACGCGGTTGATGCACTCGCGGCCTCGGGTCGCTTAGACTCCGGCGGTTGCCCTGAACACGCCCCACGCCCCACGCCCTAGTGCCCTAGCGCTCCCGTGCCCCTGTGCTCCCGTGCTCATGTGCCCCACGTTCGGAGGAACCTGCGTGCGCCGCTCTCTCGCCCCCGCCTTCTGCCGCGATCTCACCGCGGCGGTGCTGGCTCTCGCCGTTGCGTTCACGCCGCTCCCCGCTTCGGCCGCACCGGTACGCTTCGACTTCTATGACCGCGGTCCCTACCAAGCCGGTGTGCCACGCCCAGCCGATGTGCTCGGCTACGCGCCGGGTTCGTTCCACACGACGTGGGGCAACATGGAACGCGTGTTGGATGCCATCGCCCAGGCGCGTCCCGACCGCGTGCGGCGGGAACCGTTCGGCCGCACCGTGGAGTCGCGCGAGCGTTCGCTGTTCATCGTGTCGAGCCCGGCCAACCTGGCGCGGTTGGACGCCATTCGTGACGCCAACGCGAAGCTCTCGGACCCGCGAGGCAGCAGCACGGCCGAACTGGAGCGGCTGGCGCGCGAGATGCCGGTGACGGTGTGGCTCAACTACAGCATCCACGGCGACGAGTCGGCATCGTTCGAGGCCATGATGCAAGTGGCTTACCAGTTGGTGGCGGGCGAGGACTCGCTCACGCGCTCGCTGCTGGATCACGCGGTCGTGCTGATGAACCCGGCGCACAACCCCGACGGCCACGAGCGCTTCGTCACCTGGATCAACGCGCACGGGCAGGGCAACCCCGAGCACTGGGCACTCGAGCAGCAGCGCTCGCAGCCGTGGGGGATCGGCGGGCGACGCACGCACTACCAGTTCGACCCCAACCGAGACGCCCTGGCGATGAGCCAGCCCGAGTCGCGCCAGATGTCGGTGGAGATCCGCCGCTGGATGCCGCAGGTGTTTGTGGACCACCACGGGCAGACGGCTTCATTCTTCTTTCCGCCCACGTCCGAGCCCACGAACCACACGCTCGGCCTCGCCGACTACCGCCGCTGGGTGGACCGCTTCGGGCGCGGCAATGCGGCTGCGTTCGACCGGCACGGCTGGAACTACTACGTGCGCGACGTGTTCGACTTCCACGCCACCGGCTACTGGGACGTCTGGCCGACGCTGCAGGGTGCGATCGGCATGACGTACGAGACCGACGGCGGCGGCAACCTGGCGTTCCGCCGCGACGACGAGACCGTGGTCACCATGCTGGATGGCATGGCGCGCCACTTCACCGCCTCGCTCGCAACTCTCGAGACAGCGGTGGTTCACCGTGAAGCAAGGTTGCGCGACATGACGTCGTTCGCGCGCGCCTCGGTCTCGCTCTCACCGGGCGGGCCGCGCGGCTATCTGCTGGAGCCGGGCGACGACCCGGTGCGTGCCGCCGCATTGGTGGAGAATCTGCAATACGCCGGCGTCGAGGTGCAATGGGTGGGCAAGGCGTTCACGGTCAAGGCGGCGCGTGAGCTGTGGGCCGACCCCGGTTCGCGGCCCGCACCCGTCGCTGGCAAGGGACTCGATCGCGCGGGTGCTCCCGACTCGCCCGCGGCCAAGGCGGGTGCCCACGCGTTCGCCAACGGCGCGTTCGTGGTGGACCTGGCGCAGCCGGCCAGCCGCATCGCGCGCGCACTGATCGAGCAGGACCGGTCGGTGGACTCCGCGTTCGCCCGGCAGGAGCTCGAGAAGTACGCGCGCAACGTGCGCCGCGGCCGGCGAGCACCTGGCGAGTCGTACAACTTCTACGACATCACGGCATGGGCGCTGCCGCTCTCCTACCGCGTGCGCGCGTTCGCGGTGAACGAGCTGCCCGCGGGAGCGGTGAAGCTGGCCGGGCCCGACCCGGCGGCCGCGGATGACGCGGCCGACACGATGCTGGATTCGCTCGCGGTGGGCGTGCCGTTCACCGCACGCACGTCGCGCTGGGCGCCGCTCACGATGCGTGATGGCTCGGGCCAGGTGGTGTTCGATGCGCGCGGTGGTATCCAGGGCGGTGAGGCGAGCACCGCCTACGTGTGGTCCTGCGCCACGGATGGTGCCGCACGACTGGCGCTGCGGCTGCTGCAGGAAGGCTACAAGGTGGCCACGGCGGGACGTCCGCTCCGCGCCGGAGGGCGCGACTACCCGCGCGGATCGTTCATCGCACGCGTCGAGCGCAACCCCGGCACGCTGCACGCGCGGCTGGCACAGATGGCGCGCACGAGCGGGGTGAATGTGCAGGCGGTGAACACGGCGTTCATCGATCGCGGCGACACGGGCGTGGGCTCGGAGACGATCGTGAGCCTCAAGAAGCCCAGCATCGCGGTGGTGGTGGACGGCCCGGTGAGCCCCGACGCCTACGGCTGGCTGTGGTTCCTGCTCGAGCGCCGGCTCGGCGTGCGGTTCACGGCCGTGCGCGCCGACCGACTGGGTGGCATCGAGTTGGATCGCTACAACATCGTGGTGCTGCCCGACGGCGGCCCGCGGCTGGCGGGGGCACTGGGCGGCGGACTCGCCACGCTCAAGGACTGGGTGTCGCGCGGGGGCACGCTCGTCTGCCTGGACGACGCGGCTGAACTTCCCACGCTGGCGAGCGCCGGGCTTTCGAGCAGCAAGGTGGTGGGCGTGCCCTCCAAGCCGAAGAAGGACGACGAAGAGATCCCCGATCCCGACAGCTCGGCGTCCGAGGCCACGCGCCGGCCGCAGTTCATCCCCGGTAGCGTGTTCTGGGCCACGCCCGATCCGCTGCAATGGCTCACCTGGGGCTACGGCGACGGACGCATCCCGGTGATGGTGCAGGGGAGCACGCTGCTCACGCCCACCCGAGAGGGTGCGAACGCGCTGCGGTTCGACCGCACGCCACTCACCGTGACCGGCTGGACTTGGCCCGAGACCGAACGGCGGCTCGCGCACACCGTGTGCGCGGTGGACGAACCCAACGGTGACGGTCACGTGGTGATGCTCACGAGTCCCGTGCTGTTCCGCTCGTTCTGGCGCAGCACCGAACGGCTGTTCACCAACGCGCTCCTCTATGCGCCGGCGCTGGACTGAACGCGATGAACGATCCCGGTAGTACGGACGCTCCGCACGGTCATGCGCCACTCGGCAAGCTCACACCCGAGGCGTTCGGGCGGCTGATCGCGCCGCATCTAGGCGCGGCCCGCGACGAGGTCGCGGTCGGCCCGCGCGTGGGCCACGACGCGGCCATCGTGCGCATCGGCGCGGGTCGCGTGATGGCGGTGACCACCGACCCGCTGTCGGTGATCCCAGCACTCGGCCTCGAGCGCTCGGCGCGCATGGCCTGCCACCTGGTGGCGTCCGACCTGTGGA